>PAWC01000063.1 GCA_002713385.1 Fidelibacterota bacterium | reverse complement strand
GAAGCTTCACTTTTGAATGGTAACTTAACCTATAAATCATTGATCATTGAAGAGGGTGCCCAGTTTCAAGGTCAGTGTATTATCCTTGGCAGTGAAACAGCCAACGATGATTCCCAAATTGGTGAAGAGGGATTCTCATCAGGATTAGAAGACTCGCCTGAGCACAATGAATGAAAATAGGGACGATTATTTCGCCCGTTCATTTCAATATTTCCAAAAAATTATAAAAGATTCTGGTCCCGCTGCTTCAGCGTCATATTCACTCATTGGCGGTGTGTTGATTTTGGGACTGTTGGGATATTTCCTGGACAATTGGCTGGGGACAAAACCATGGCTACTTTTTATTGGTTTAATGCTGGCTTTATTTTCAGGATTTTATCAATTAGCAAAAACCGTCTGGCGTAAATAGCGTGTCTGCAATTCAATTTTCAATATTTATAGGTGTATTTTGTATGGGAACCTGGGGTTTAATCGCTGGCGGAATGATGCAATATGCTAAAGAAATTTTTCTAGGTATGATTGCACCATTGACCATAGGCGTTATTTCAATAGTGTATCTTTCAATTATGCATAAAAACTCTCCTGAAAAAGTAACCAGTGTGATAATCAAATCATTTGCAGGTAAGATGATATTCTATGCGGTATATTTTGTATATATTTTTGCTTTTTACACTTTTAATCCTATGCCTTTTATACTTAGTTTTGTTGGCTATTTTATAACGCTTCACATTGGTGAAGCGTTGTTTTTAAGATCCATATTCAAGTAGACAAAATTTATATTATCAAATGAGTGCAGCAGCTGATCAGAGCCATACCGCTGGCACGAGTGTATTAGACCGGGTTGGCGATAACATTATCCACCATGTATCTAATAGTTCTTTAGATCATCCATTAATTCATTTACCCCAAATTTTCGGTATTAATTTTTCTGTGACCAAACATGTACTTATGTTGTGGATTGTTACCATTCTGCTAACCTGTGCCGTGATTTTACCAGTCAGAAAATACCTGCAGAAAGATAAGCCGGTTCCCAGCGGCTGGATGAATGTTCTTGAATCGATTGTAAAGTTTTTTCGTGATTCAATTGTACAGCCCAATATCGGTTCCAAGTATAGCGAAACATGGGCACCCCTGATTCTTACATTTTTCTTTTTCATTCTGTTTGCGAATGGCATTGGGTTAATACCTGTTTTTGATTTACTTGGAGCATTGAACCGCTTTGTATTCCAAGTCCCGGCAAGTGCTGAACACAATTTAATTAATTCTCTATTGCATGGAGGTGTTACAGCCACCGGAAATTTTAACGTAACCGCTGGCCTGGCAGTGATCACATTTTTTGCAATCATGATAGCTGGTATATACGCTCATGGATTTATTAATCATTGGAAAAATTTAGCACCACACGGCCTGCCCTGGCCAGTATATATCATTTTGATCCCGATTGAAATCATTGGCATGTTTGTAAAGCCTTTTGCATTAACCATGCGCTTGGCAGCCAACATGACTGGGGGTCACATTGCAATTTTAGCCATTTTATCATTCATGGCTATTTTTGCAGAAATGTTTCAAAGTACAGTGACAGGTTTGAGTTTGGCGCTTTTTTCAATTCCTATGGCCACAGCTATTTCAGGTTTAGAATTAATTGTTGTTATGGTACAGGCATATGTTTTCACACTGTTGTCTGCTGTGTTTATCGGCATGGCAATTAATGTACATCATTAATCAAAAATAAAGGAGAAACGTAAGATGGAAAATCTTCATTTGTTAGGAGTAGGACTGGGTCTTGGACTCATCGTGATCGGAGCAGGTATGGGCATTGGCCGCCTGGCTGCAGCTGCAGCTGAAGGTATTGCCCGTCAACCAGAAGCATCCGATAAGATCACAGCCGCTGTTAATTTGCCCCTATTCCTGCTCGAAGGTGTAGCAATTTTGGGTGAAGTATTTGCCCTGTTGATTGTATTGATGAAATAACAATCTTTAAGGAAATATAATGAATAACCCTTTAGTCCAGCTTGATCCCGGACTATTTGTCTGGACCATCGTCACCTTTCTACTGTTACTTACGGTATTGTCAAAGTTTGCCTGGAAGCCGCTATTGAAAATGCTGAAAGAGCGGGAAGAGTTTATCCGTTCTTCACTGGAAGATGCGGAAAAGGCCCAGACAGAATTGGCAAAGCTAAATGCTGAAGGAGAGGAAATTATAAATAAAGCCCGTGCTGAAGCACAAACCATCCTTTCTGAAGGTAAAGCTGCTTCTGCAAAATTGAAGGATGAGATTCTCAACGATGCCAAAGAAAAAGAGAAATCTATAGTTGCTGATGCTACAAAACAGATTCAAGTAGAGAAGGAAAAGGCGATTGCTGAGATCAAAAGTGAGGTTGTAAACTTATCGCTTTCTGTTGCAGAAAAGCTCATTAAAAAGAATCTTTCTGCAGAAGATAATAAAGCTCTTATAGATGAATCATTGTCACATGTAAAGAAATATGAAGCTTAACCAGCGTGCAAAGAAACTCGCCGCAATCCTTTTGGAATCATCCGTGGATAATGCGGGTGCAGTTCATACATCTCTACAACAGCTAGATAATCTGATAAAGAAAGATGCGCAGTTTAGGTCATTGCTACAATCGAAACGCATTTCCAATGATAAAAGAACTGAAATTCTGCGTGAAGTGCTGGCAAGTTCATGCCACACCATCGCCATTGAATTTTTGGGTTTGATTGCAGAAGAAAAATCTGTGCAGCTTATTCGTCAAGTCATTAAAGCATATGATGCTTTATATAAAGAAAAAGCAGGAATTGTCTCTGTCCAGGCCCATATTGCTCAGGAAATGGATACAGCAGATATCGATGCTTTACAGCAGAATCTTCAAAGGGCTATGAATAAAAAAGCTGATTTAAAAATTGAAGTTGATGGTCGACTACTAGGTGGAATCAAGTTGAGAATAGAAAACACGTTTCTGGATGCATCACTAAAAAGTAAATTGAATCGCTTGCAAACTGAATTGTTGCAATCCTAGAACCAAGGAAACATAATGGAAATTAAAACAGAAAATATAACTGAATTACTTCGGCAGCAGATCGAAAAATTTGATGTATCTGTAGATGTATCTGAAGTCGGTGAAGTCATCGAGATAGGTGATGGTATTGCTCGTGTAAGCGGACTTGAAAATGTCATGAGTTCCGAATTGGTGGAGTTGCCCAACGGCGTATTTGGCATGGCACTCAATCTGGAAGATGACAATGTCGGTCTTGTGCTTTTTGGCGAGAGTCGTAAAGTAAAAGAAGGCGATTTAGCAAAACGTACTGAACGTGTTGTAGAAGTCCCTGTGGGCAAAAGTATGCTGGGCCGGGTGGTGAACCCTTTAGGACACCCCATGGATGGAAAAGGTCCTATTGATGCAAAAGAGTTTCTTCCAATTGAGAGGAAGGCGTTAGGGGTCATGGCGAGACAACCGGTGAAACAGCCACTGCAAACGGGAATCAAAGCGATTGATTCAATGATTCCAATCGGCCGCGGACAGCGCGAATTGATTATCGGCGATCGTCAAACGGGTAAAACCGCAATTGCTATTGATACAATCATAAATCAGATATATACCCACCAAACAGATGAACCCGTTTATTGTATTTACGTAGCTATCGGCCAAAAGGCATCCACGGTTGCAACCATAGTTGCCGAATTGGAAGCCAACGACGCCATGGAATATACAACGGTCGTTGCGGCCAATGCTTCTGACCCAGCACCAATGCAGTATATCGCACCTTATTCCGGTTGCGCCATGGGTGAACATTTCCGTGATAACGGCAAGCATGCCTTAATTATTTATGATGATTTATCCAAACAAGCCGTTTCTTATCGTCAGATGTCATTGGTTTTACGCAGGCCTCCCGGCCGTGAAGCATTTCCCGGCGATGTGTTCTATTTGCACAGTCGTTTGCTGGAGCGAGCTTCCAAACTTTCTGATGATTTAGGTGGTGGGTCTTTAACAGCGCTGCCGATCATTGAAACACAGGAAGGTGATATAGCGGCATATATTCCCACAAATGTTATTTCCATTACCGATGGACAGATCTACTTGGAAACAAATCTGTTCAATTCTGGTGTTCGTCCGGCTATTGATGTGGGTCTATCTGTATCCCGTGTAGGTGGTAATGCCCAGATCAAAGCCATGAAAAGTGTGGCTGGTACACTACGCTTGGATCTAGCACAATACCGAGAGTTGGAAGCTTTCGCTAAGTTTGGATCAGATTTAGATAAGGCAACTCAAGACCAGTTAACCCGTGGTGAACGCATGGTAGAAATCCTGAAGCAAAACCAGTATGTCCCTATGGATGTAGAAAAACAGATTGCCATCATTTATGCAGGTACGAAAGGATTTTTAGATGAAATTGAAGCTGATAAAGTTACTGAATTTGAAAAAGGTCTTTTTGATTATCTGGAAGCCAACAATGCCACTGAACTAAAATCCATAATTGACGAGGGCAAAATCAGCAGCGCAGTAGAAGCAAAACTCGATGAAGCAATCACTGCATTTAAAGGAGGCTTCACCCTCTAAAAATGGCCAAGTTAAAAAATATTCGCAACCGGATCAAATCCGTTAAAAGCATTCAGAAAGTAACCAAAGCAATGAAAATGGTTGCAGCTGCTAAAATGCGCCGTGCCCAGGAGCATATGGAAGAAGCACGGCCCTATGCCAATCGTCTTTCCAATGTGATCAATCATTTGCTGCCGGATGTGGATCGTGACCTATTGGAATTATTGGATGTCCGTGAAATAAATCGTGTAGGTTATGTTGTGGTAACCTCAGACAGAGGTATGGCCGGTTCATTTAACGCAAACGTCCTGAAAGTTGCACAAAGTGAGATTGATGCAATCGGGAAAGAAAATGTGGATGTATTTTGCATCGGTAAAAAAACGCGCGACTATTTTAAAAAGCGTGATTACAATATTATTGAAAGTCATACTGATTTTTGGAATGAGTTGAACTATAGTCATGCAATAAATATTGGTGCAGGCGTTATCAGCCATTTTACCCATAAGAATGTAGAAGAAATACACGTGGTGTATAATGAGTTTGTGAATGTGGCTGCACAAAATGTGCGCTCTGAGGTGCTCTTGCCCCTAGTGTTTGAAGCAGAAAAAGTTCAAACAGTTGGCCGACTGTTTGAACCCAATAAAGAAGATATAATAAAAAGCTTGATTCCGCGTCATTTGAATATTCAGATGTGGAAATATCTGCTTGAATCTTATGCCAGCGAACATGCAGCAAGAATGCTGGCCATGGAAAATGCCACAGATAATGCTCAAGAAATGATTAAAGATTTAACATTACAATTCAATAAGGTTCGCCAGGCTGCTATTACCACAGAAATGCTAGAAATCGTCAGCGGCGCCGAAGCCTTACAAAACTAAATTAAGGAACTGTTATGCCAGTTGTTGGAAAAGTATCGCAAATTATGGGCGCTGTGGTTGATGTCGTTTTTGAAGATGGCCAATTGCCCGAGATTTTAAATGCCCTCGAAATTGATCGTGGGGCAGATGGAATTTTAGTATTGGAAACAGCCCAGCATCTGGGAGAAAGTGTTGTTCGTACTATTGCCATGGATTCTACAGATGGGCTTGTCCGCGGTCAAAAAGTCGCCGATAAAGGTGAACCCATTTCTATGCCGGTAGGACCGGAAACCCTTGGCCGTTTATTTGATGTTATCGGCAATACCATTGATGGTAAGGAAGAAATTAAAACAGCTAAACGGAATCCCATTCACCGCCCTGCACCCAAATTTGAAGAATTAACCACATCCACAGAAATGCTAGCAACCGGTATTAAGGTTGTTGACCTTATGGAACCATATACCAAAGGTGGAAAGACAGGGCTTTTCGGCGGAGCTGGTGTGGGTAAAACAGTGTTGATTCAGGAATTGATTCGTAACATTGCTACGGAACATGGCGGTTATTCAGTCTTTGCCGGTGTGGGTGAACGTACGCGTGAAGGGAATGACCTGTATAATGAAATGAGCGAATCCGGTGTTATTGAGAAAACAACTATGGTCTTCGGGCAGATGAATGAACCGCCGGGAGCCCGTTTACGCGTTGGTTTAAGCGGCTTGGCCATGGCGGAATATTTCCGGGATGATGAAGGCAAAGATGTACTACTCTTTATTGACAATATTTTCCGCTTTACCCAGGCTGGTTCAGAAGTATCAGCCTTATTAGGACGTATGCCTTCAGCCGTGGGTTATCAACCCACACTCTCGACAGAAATGGGTGATTTGCAGGAACGGATTACGTCAACCAAGAAAGGGTCTATCACGTCAGTCCAGGCAGTTTATGTACCAGCTGATGACTTGACCGACCCGGCTCCGGCGACTGCATTTGCCCACTTGGATGCAACATCGGTTCTGGAACGTAAAATTGCAGAATTGGGAATTTATCCTGCTGTTGATCCTTTGGCTTCGACTTCAAGAATACTTGATCCGCGCGTCATTGGTGATCGTCATTATAGTGTAGCCCGGAAAGTACAGGTTGTCTTGCAGAAGTATAAAGACCTCCAGGATATTATTGCCATTCTGGGTATGGATGAACTTTCAGATGATGACAAGCTCGCTGTGACACGAGCACGGAAAATGCAGAAATTCATGAGCCAGCCTTTCTATGTTGCGGAACAGTTTACCGGTAAAGAAGGCCGTTATGTGAGTTTAGAAGATACAGTTTCCAGTTTTGAAGCAATCCTGATTGGCGACGCTGATGAGCTCCATGAAAATATGTTTGCTTATGTGGGTGCCATCGATGAAGCATTTGAAAACGCCAAGAAAGCTGGTGCCTGATGATCTCTTTCCAACTGGAAATAGTTACACCGACTAAAATTCTTGATGAAGGGCAGGTGGAATACGTCCGCTGCCCCGGACTGGATGGATCTTTTGGTGTGCTGGCCAAGCATAGAGAAGCCGTTTTTGGGCTAGGTGTAGGTGAAATCAAAGTCACGCAAAACGGAAAAGATCATTACCTCGCCACCAGCGGTGGTTTTGCAGAAGTTTCCAAAGAAAAAATGGAGTTATTACTAGAAACATATGAACGAGCAGAAGAAATTGATACAAGTAGGGCAGAAGCTGCCTTACAACGAGCGCAAGAACGGAAAGAGGCAAAACATATTGACGCTGCACGTAATGAAGTATCATTTCTGCGGGCGCTGAATCGATTAAAGGTTGCTAAACGCTGATTTCCAGTACAATCATACTTCAGCCGCTCGTAACTTTGAGCGGCTTTTTTTTATGCAAAAATAATTAACAAATGTTTAAAAGAACACACACCTGCGGAGAACTACGCAAAGAACACATTGGCGAATCAGTCAGTTTAAATGGCTGGGTAAATACAGTCCGCCTGCACGGACAGGTAATCTTTATTGACCTCCGGGACCGCTACGGCAAAACCCAGATCGTATTCAATTCTGAAGACTATGATGGTGATTTTGATACGATCAAAAAACTGTCCATGGAAGATGTCCTTTCTATCAAAGGAAAAGTGCAGTCTCGGGGAGAAAATGCTGTAAATCCTGATATGCCAACAGGGGAAATAGAAGTCATTGTTGAAGCCATGGAATTGTTGAGTGAAACAGCGCCATTGCCTTTTGTGATCACCAACCGGGACAGCGCTTTGGAAGATTTGCGGTTGAAATACCGTTACTTGGAACTGCGGACAGATGAACTCCAGCATAATATAATTACCCGTCATAAAACGTATCAGGCTGTGCGCAGTTATTTATCTGATCAGGATTTTGTAGAAATAGAAACACCCATTTTAATGAAATCCACTCCGGAAGGTGCCCGGGATTTTCTGGTCCCAAGCAGGTTGCATAATGGGAAATTTTATGCGCTTCCGCAATCACCTCAAATTTATAAGCAGATCCTGATGCTCTCTGGTTTTGACCGCTATTTCCAAATCGTAAAATGTTTTCGGGATGAGGATTTCCGTGCCGACCGGCAACCTGAATTCACCCAGATCGATATTGAAATGTCCTTTGTGGATGAGGAAGATATTTTTACAAACATGGAAGGAATGACACGGCACGTTTTTAAGGAAGTGATCGGTGAAGATTTACCAGATCCATTTCCACGGTTGACCTATGCGGAAGCCATGTCCAAGTACGGTTCAGATAAACCGGACATGCGTTTTGAATTATTCCTCCAAGATGTTAAAGAATTCACTGATAAATCTGATTTTAATGCTTTTAAATCAGCAGAATGTGTCAAAGCGATTATCGTATCGGATGGAGCAAAATATTCCCGAAAAATTATTGATGAATTAACTGAGTTTGTCAAAACTTACAAAGCCAAAGGCCTGGCTTGGATGAAGACAGAAAATGGACAGTTAACCGGAGGTATCTCAAAATTTTTTGATGATAGTCTGCAAAAAGAAATCATTAAATCTTCTGGTATGAATGATGGCGATATCATATTTCTGATCGGGGATGAGCGTTCCATAGTAGAACCTGCTTTAGGTGCATTACGCGTTGAAATTGCCAGACGTGAAGGTTTGACGGATCCAAATATGTATAAACCTGTATGGGTCACGTCTTTTCCCATGTTTAAGTTTGATGAAAAAGAAAAACGATTTATGGCTATGCACCATCCTTTTACAGCACCCAGGGTGGAGGATATTGATAAACTGGAATCAGATCCTGCAGCGGTCTTGTCCAGAGGTTATGATCTGACTTTGAACGGTCATGAAATTGCAGGCGGTTCCATTCGTATTCATTCACCGGATATTCAAAAAAAAGCATTTTCTCTTTTGGGGTTAAGTCTTGATGAAGCAGAAGAAAAATTTGGTTTTTTGGTAGAAGCATTGACGTACGGTGCACCGCCCCACGGCGGTATTGCCTTTGGTTTTGACAGACTGGTCATGCTCCTGACCGGATCGAATAACATTCGAGACGTAATTGCTTTCCCAAAAACCACATCAGCACTATCACTTATGGATGGATCGCCGGATACAGTCAGTAAGGAACAATTGGACGAGCTCGGTATCCTGTTCAAAAAGAAAAAATAAATTGACCCACCAGAATAAAGTTTGCATCATTAGCGGTGCAACGGATGGTATTGGTAAAGAAGCAGCCGTAAACCTGGCTGAAATGGGATTTACACTTGGCCTGGTTGGACGGAACCCAAAAAAGATCGATTCTACTCTCTCCGAGATCCAAACAAAAACGGATAATGAAAATATCAAATTTTTCCAAGCGGACTTATCTATAATATCTGAAGTACAGCGCTTAGCTGATGAGATTCAAAGTACGTACGATAAAATTAATGTTTTGCTGAATAATGCTGGGGCGTATTTTTCTGATTTTGGAAAAACAGTAGAAGGATTCGAGAATACATTTGCATTGAATCACTTATCTTATTTTCAATTAACTGATCTATTATTGGATTCTATTAAATCCACACCAAATTCTAGAATTGTCAATGTGGCTTCCGATGCACATTTTGGGACCAATTTGAATTTTGATAAACTGCAGGGTTTCGATGGTTATAGAGGCTGGCCAGCCTATTGCAAATCCAAATTGTGCAATGTCATGTTCACGTATGAGTTAGCCCGCAGATTGAAGGGATGTCAAACCACAGCTAATTGCCTGCACCCTGGTTTTGTAAATACCAATTTTGGTAATAATAATAAAACCAGCGTGCGCATGAGTTTATCCGCTGCGAAAGCAGTTGGCGCTATCAATGTTAAAAAAGGTGCATTGACCAGCATCTATTTGGCATCTTCTGATGAAGTAGAAGGTATCAGCGGAAAATACTTCTCCAAATGCAAATCCAAGCAAAGCTCCAAACAATCCAATGTTATAAAAGATCAGCAGCGCCTCTGGTCCGTGAGCGAAGAATTTTTAAGCTGACGCTCTTTCCTTTTTCATTATAACGCAATAGATTCTGGTATGAAGCATATCAACAGTTTCCTGCTTATAATCTTTCTTATTCAAAGCCTGGTGGGACAGGTTGAAAACTGGGAGCGGAAAGCAAGTATCATGGTGGACAGCCAGATCATGGCCCGGGGAGTATCTGATGATCATGTATTGAACATCATGCGCCAGACACCCCGCCATGAGTTTATACCAGTGGAGCAGCAGCCCAATGCCTACATGGATTATCCATTACCAATTGGTTATGAACAAACCATATCCCAGCCTTATATCGTTGGGTTGATGACATCACTTCTGCAGTTAAAAGGCCATGAAAAAGTCTTGGAGATTGGTACAGGTTCCGGTTATCAGGCTGCAGTTTTGTCTCCCATATGTGCAGACGTATTCTCTATTGAGATTGTAAAAGAATTAGCTGAAAGATCATCACAAACTTTAATACAACTTGGATATGATAATATTCATGTAAAGTGGGGAGACGGGTATCAAGGCTGGCCTGATGAAGCACCGTTTGATGCTGTTATTGTTACTGCAGCTCCGCCAGAGGTGCCGCCGAAATTATTCGAACAGTTGAAAGTCGGTGGGCGTTTGGTTATTCCTGTAGGAAGTATCTGGCAGGAATTATGGGTTATTACCAAACTGCAAGGAGGTATCATGGATAAGGAATCAGTGATTCCTGTACGTTTTGTGCCCATGGTGCACCCGGAAAAACCTATTCCCAAATAGGATTAATCGCTTACTAATTCTTTGCATATTTCTTAATTGTATAGTTCAGCAGCAATGTCATTTCCTGTAACTGGATTTGCCTTTCCTGTGCTGTATTAAACTTTTCACACTGGTCTACAAAATTGAAAGGTTCCCAGCCCGGTTCTTCTTTTTGCATGTCATGGATGACTTGATGATTGTCCACCCGTCTATACCAATATTTTGAATTCCAGTAATCCGGCTCCCGGCGGTGCAGGATTGCGTGCCAGTAATTGCTGTCCGAGTTTTCATGTTCCTGAGCAATAATGTGGCAGTTATGAATGTCGTCATTCAAAAGATGCAGACCTGCTTTGATAAGTGGCGCTGCAGTCAGTTTATCAATTTTTGCTGTTAAACTATTATCCCACACCCTTTCAGGTACAAGAAGCGGAAAAGGATCACGTTGTGTTAAAGTGGCAAGTAAATTATCGAGTAACGGCATAATGGTCAGGTGATATTATGTCAGCTTCAGAAGTAATTTCAATCTCATAATGGACATCAAAACAATAGATATTAACAAATTTAAACGTATTGTGTTTTTTACAGGCGCCGGAATGTCCGCTGAATCGGGTGTTCCCACATACCGTGGAGAAGGTGGCGTTTGGCACGAATATAACTGGCATGAATACGCCTGCCAGGACGCATGGGAACTGAATCCGGAAAAGGTGTTTGATTTCCACGATTTGCGTCGAGAAGAAGCATTGAAATGCTTTCCTCATAAGGGGCATGAAATCATTACTGCCGTACAAAAAGCTCACCTAAATGTAATAATTGTTACCCAAAATATTGACGGAATGCATCAGCGTGCTGAATCAGAGAGTGTGATTGAACTTCATGGCAGCTTGTGGCGTGTGCGTTGCCAGAATGAAGGCTGGGCCAAGGATGATTTAAAACTGGGTCAATATAATAAAAGAAAATGTGACTGCGGTGCCTGGCTGCGACCGGACATTATCTGGTTCAGTGATATGCTGAATCCGTACACCGTTCAGCAGGCTGATGAAGCCGTATCCACATGCGATTTATTTGTTAGTATCGGTACATCCGGAGTGGTGTGGCCCGCTGCTGGTTATCCACAACTGGCCAAATCTACGGGAGCCTTGTGTATCGAATTGAATCCCCAACCCAGCGAACAGTCCTTGATATATGACAGGGTGTATAAAGGTAAAGCAGGAGAACTGCTCCCGCAATTATTCAATATGTGACGGCTGACACGGCTTATGGTTGATTTTCTGCGGTATTAT
>PAWC01000062.1 GCA_002713385.1 Fidelibacterota bacterium | reverse complement strand
ACTGCGCCTATTCTGAACATTTTATTATTCATTGAGATCCTCTTATTTATTAAATGAAAATGTTTAGTTTACTATACTCTTTGGCTGGTAAGGTAAATATATAAAATATGTGGATGTGTTAGATGTTAAGTCTACATAATATTTATGTTCAAGTTATTTATTTGAGACCGCAGATCGGAGATTTATCCACTGGATTAAGTATAATATGATTAAATCAACCGTTAATGGTTGATTGTGAAAAGTCAAGTTTTATTGAGAAAAGGAATAGATTCTTTTACATAATGTATCCGTTTTATTTTCTTCACTGTTATGAGATTGAAACAAAACGAAATTAAAGCAATTAAGGATTTATTGGCATCAGCTGAAAATCGTTCAAATCAAACTTTAGAAGAATTGCATAATAAACTTTCAGCTGACAACCATGTAGATCTTTATGTAGATGGAGCAGCAGATCTCCATTCCAAAACCTCTGGCATCGGCGGAGTGTTTTATCAAGATGGAAATGAGATCGAAACTTTTTCTGAATTTTTTGGTGATGCAACCAATAATGAAGCTGAATACAACGCTTTGATACGTGGATTACAAATAGCTAATGAACTAAATGTAGCCAGCATAAACATCTATGCCGATAGCCTATTAGTGGTGAATCAGGTTAATGGTGAGTTCAAGGTGAAGCACGAGAATATGATTCCATTGCATGCCATCGCTACAGATTTGCTGGATAAGTTTGATTTATGGATATTGGAACATATTCCGAGGGATGATAATTCAGTAGCTGATAAATTGAGCAAAGCCGGAATGATGAAAGGCCGTTCTTAGCTGGTGAAAAATAACTGCTAATAGGTAAAGTGTTGTTAATAAAAAGATGAAAGCATTGATAACAGCTGGGGGGCATGGTACTCGATTACGTCCGATCACATATACACAGAATAAACATTTGATCCCCATTGCGAATAAACTAATGCTGGCTTATGCATTGGAGTATGCCAGCGATGCCGGTATAAATGAAGCTGGAGTTATCATTAATAAGGGTGACAAATCCATAGCTGATGCTTTTGGCGATGGCGATTCCTTTGGATTGAAAATTGAATATATCGAACAGTTAGAGCCCCTGGGGCTGGCTCATGTCGTCAAAATTGCAGAACCGTTCATAGGCAGCGATTCTTTTATATTTTATCTGGGAGATAATATTCTTGTAGGTGGTATCCAAAAATTCATCGATGATTTTACAACTAACAAGTCGAACTGCCATTTGGTTTTAAGCAAAGTTCCAGACCCAAATCGCTTTGGCGTTGCCGATGTACAAGATGGAAAAATAATTGGGATTGAAGAAAAACCGGATAATCCTAAAAGTGAACTTGCTGTTACTGGGATTTATGTTTACGATAATCACATCTTTGAAGCAGTGAATAATATTAAACCTTCTGCCCGTGGTGAACTGGAGATTTCCGATGCTCACCAGTATTTATTGAATAAAGGATATAGCGTTACTTATTCAGAAATAACCGGCTGGTGGAAAGACACAGGTAAACCTTCTGATCTTTTAGAAGCGAATCGTCTCGTTTTGGATAATATCAAAGATGAACGCAAGGGTGAAATTGATGCACATTCTACAATATCTGGACGAGTGGTCATTGGCAAAGGATCGCAGGTAATGAATTCAAATATTCGCGGGCCTGTTATCATTGGTGAAAATGTTACCATTGACGGCGCCTATGTTGGGCCCTATACTGCAATAGGAGATGGTTGTACTATTATTAGCAGTGAAATTGAATATTCTATTCTCATGAATGATTGCAGTATCAATAATATTTCCCGCCGTATTGAAGCGTCACTTCTAGGAAGTGATGTTGAATTATTGCGTTCTAAATCAAAACCTTTCACACACAGATTTATCATAGGCGATCAAAGCCGAATTGAAATAGACTGACCCGTTGCATAATCCAATCCTCGAATTAAACAATGTTTCTGTGTTTTATCCAGGGCAGCGATTATTTTTTAAAAAACCACAATTAACCCAAGTGCTTCATTCAATAAACCTACAATTACAGCACGGAGAAATTCTTGCTATAGTTGGTGAGAGTGGCAGTGGTAAATCAACTCTTGGCATGTCCATTGTCGGTCTAGTTAATGATATAAGCGGTAAATACATCTATACTAACACGATGTATGATCCCAGCAATATGAGTGATTTACGCAAAGAAATACAGATTATTTTCCAGGATGCCTTGAGTTCGTTGAATCCACGAATGCGCATTGGTTCTGCAATAGAGGAAGTCATCAAACTTCATCATTCGGAAGCAGATATTGAACAACGGTTGCAGGAATTACTTGATAAAGTTGACCTGCCGTCACATACAAAAGGAAAATACCCCCATGAATTGTCCGGAGGCCAGCGGCAGCGTGCTTGCATAGCCAGAGCTTTGGCAGTGAAACCCAAAATATTGATTTGTGATGAGGTTGTATCAGCGTTGGATGTTTCTGTTCAAGCCAAGATACTTAACCTGCTTCTGAAATTAGTCAGTGAAGATGGGTTGTCAATTTTATTTACAACACATGATCTCCAAGTTGTAGAATCGTTTGCTCATAGAGTTATAGTTATGAAATCAGGGCGCATTGTAGAAACAGGATCTGTTCAAGATGTATTTCGCAAGCCTGATAATAATTATACGCAAAAATTATTGGAATCAATTCCTGAAAAGGTGTAATTCATAATGAAAATCGAACTTAATTGCTTTAACTTTCCTACTTCATTTTGAACAGAACAATAATCCGAGATAATATGTAATGGGATATCTTTCATCAATTTTTAATTCATTTTCATGGATTTCAGGCGATATTGCCATTGATTTAGGTACAGCCAATACTTTGCTGTGGGTTAAAGGCAAAGGTGTGATGATCAATGAACCTTCCATCGTTGCCCGCTCTGTTCATGATGGAAAAATTGTTGCTGTTGGTAACGAAGCGAAAGCCATGATGGGTAGAACTCACCGCAATCTTGAAACCATCCGCCCCCTTCAGGATGGTGTAATTGCAGATTTTGATATGACAGACGGTATGCTACAAGGCTTTATTCGAAAGATCAATATTAATCGGTTAGCCCGGCCGCTAATGGTTATTTGTGTCCCCTCAGGTATAACGGAAGTTGAACGCCGAGCAGTGAAGGATTCGGGTGAAAGAGCAAATGCCAGAGAAGTGTTTTTAATCGAAGAACCTGTAGCTGCAGCCATTGGTATTGGACTGGATATTAGCAAACCCGTAGGTAATATTATTGTCGATATCGGTGGGGGAACAACAGAGATTGCTGTAATTGCTTTGAATGGTGTGGTGACCAAAGAAACTGTTCGCATTGCTGGCGATGAAATGGATGAAGCGATTGTGCAGTGGTTTCGCAATGAACATAAATTGGATATAGGTCTGCCTACAAGTGAAGACATTAAAAAATCAGTCGGTTCAGCCATGCGCATGCAAACAGGAACCATATCCGTCAAAGGCCGTGACTTGGTCAGCGGAATACCAAAAACGATTGAAGTATCTTCAGATGAAATTCGTCAATCATTGAAGGAAACAGTGAACATTATCGTTGAAGCCGTCAAAAAAGCACTGGAGAGTACCCCACCTGAATTAGCTTCCGATATTTTAGATAGAGGAATTATTATGACAGGCGGTGGCAGTATGCTCAAAGGAATTGACCAAATCATCCGTGAGCGCACTAACGTACCTGTTAATTGCGCAGAAGATCCATTATTGTCGGTTGTAAAAGGGACTGGAATGGTCCTGGATAACATACGTAAATATGAACCGGTGTTGATCTGACATGATTTGGTAACTGGTAGAGTGATAACTGGTAAATCAGTGATCCCCTTGATTACACCCTTAAACGGCTACAAACCTCTCACCAGCAGCTACCAATAACAGCTCAACAGATGTAATGAGGAAAATTTACCTCGCTTTAATCCGTCAACGCGATCACATTGTCTTTTTCCTCGCGGTTCTCATATCATTTTCTTTAATACTCACTAACGATTCACGCGATATCGCCATTCTCCGCGGCAAAGCAAACGATATCTTCTCTTTCATATATAAACCTGTGTCATGGTTGCGTTCGATGGCAGTAGTCGAGGAAGCAGCAGCAGTCCTGCGTGAAAAAAATATTCAATTGAAATTACAAATTGAATCGATGTTGAATCTAGCTTCTGAAAATGAGCAGTTAAAAAATCTTCTGAATTATAAGCGAGAAAGCCATCTGACGCTCATGCCGGCGAAAGTGATCAATAAAGGTATAACGTCAAATATGAATACGATAACCATAGATGTTGGGACAGATCAAGGTGTTAAACGTAATGCTCCTGTTTTGACCCCAAATGGCGTCATCGGTAAATCAATCGCTGTAGGAAGGTATAGTTCAATCATCCAGGTAATAAGCGATGTGAATTTTCGTTTGAGCGTTCAAGTAATGCCATCGGGAGCTAGAGGAATTTTAAGCTGGGTATATGGTGATTTGTGTGAAATCAGAGAAGTACAGAAAAATTCAGAAATCAATATAGGTGATCGGGTCTTGACGTCAGGTTTTAGTGATATATTTCCAAAAAATCTACCTGTGGGGGAAGTCACTGGTATACGTGACGAAAGAGGCAGTTATCAAAAAATTGTATCTGTTCGATTTGCAGAAAATCTAGGTTCTTTAATAAACATCTTTGTTATAACGGAACAAAATGATGCAGTGGAGTAAGTTTATTATCCTGTTATTTTGCGTATTTTTCATGCAATTTTATCTTGCTGAATTTTTGTCAATCAATATGATTCGACCGGATTTTATTACAATATTTGTTCTCTATACAGCGATTAAATTCGGCCGCTTTTACGGTGTAATTGCCGGTTTTATTCTAGGACTATTAACTGATTTGGCAGGCGTGGGTTCTTATTTTGGACTTTCGTCATTAACATATTCTATAAGCGGTTATTTAGCCGGCTACCTGAAAGATCAGTATAATCGTCTGATTCCCCTTTATTTTCATTTATCATGGGTTGTTATAATTTTATTTCAGTTTATCATTTATAGCTACGTGCGTTATCAATATTTATTTGAGACTGATTTTATTTTATTTTTGGAAAAATGGATGCTGACCATGGGTTATACCATGGGATTTATTCTTGTGCTCCAGCTTATCATTCCATTCAAGGTCTATTACCATGTTGAAAGCAGCTAACCTCATACCGCAAAAACGGTTTATTGTTGTGTGCGGTGTTGTCGTTATACTCATGCTTTCATTGATATTCAGGTTCTTCTATCTGCAGGTATATTATCATGAAACGTATAAACAAAAAGCAGAAGTCAACCGCATTCGTGCTATTCCGTTGAATGCTCCCAGAGGATTGATTTTGGATCGCAATGGCGAAATTATAGTTGACAATTATCCTACCTATGTATTAACAGCAATCCCAGGTGAAATGATAGATAAGCATAAAAATTTCCAGATTATCAGTAAATCTACTGGGATTGATATGTCATTGCTGGAAACCAATTATAAAAAATATTATCGTGGAAGGTTTTTACCAGCAAGACTTGCCAAGGATTTAACATTTGATCAATTAAGCCGCATCGAAGAACATAAACAGGAATTGACCGGTATTAATTATATCCAATTCCCGGAACGCTATTTTCCAAGAAAAATAAATGCAGCTCATTTACTTGGTTATGTGAAAGAAGTCGATCAGGCACTGCTAAATGAATTAAATCCAAAAGATAAATATCTTTATGGCGATTTAGTAGGCTGGCGTGGATTAGAAAAAGTATACGAAGAAAGTTTGCGTGGGGAAAAAGGAGTCTATTTTGTAGAAGTAGATGCCTATGGTCGTGAGATGGGCCAATCACCTGATTATAAAAAAGAAAACCCTATTCCGGGTAAAGATCTGCAAACATCTCTTTTGATTTCATTGCAACAGATGCTGGAGAATTTGTTAGATGGCAAACGGGCAGTTGTACTTGTTTCCTTGCCAAAAACAGGTGCTATGCTAGCCATGGTCAGCAAGCCCGATTATTCCCCGGATTTATTCACAGGTGTCACTACAGTTGCTGAATGGCAGGACATAATCAGCAATCAAGACAAACCATTATTAAACAGGATGACTCATGGATTATATCCACCTGGTTCAACATTGAAAATGATTACAGCCATGACGTTAATGGAAAAAGGTAAAGTTAATTATTCAGAATCAATCTACTGTAGTGGTATCTATGAATTAGGAGACAGGCATTTTCGCTGTTGGAAAGAAGGGGGGCATGGTAAAATGGATTTAGAACAGGCTGTCACTCAATCCTGTAATATTTATTTTTATCACCTTGTTCAGCGTTTAACGCTGGATGAATTGGCTGAGGCGTGTGAATCATTTGGATTTGGAGAGATGACAGGAATTGATTTGGCCTCCGAAGCAAAAGGAGTGATACCAAACTCTACATTTATGAATAAGCTATATGGTCGCTGGGGATGGTCAAAAGGACATTTATTAAATGTTTCATTGGGGCAGGGTGAACTGGTGGTTACTCCGATACAACTGATGCAATATATTAATATTCTTGCTATGCATGGTGCTGCACCCGCATTACACATTGCTAAAGGTAATCCAATAATATCAAGTTATATAAATCATTATTCTGACCAGACCTGGAACCGCATGGAAAATTTTTTGCGTAATGTAATTACTTCGGTACATGGAACAGGAAAACGAGCCAACCCAGGAATTCCCGGCTTAATAATCGCTGGCAAAACCGGCACTGCTCAAAATCCCCATGGTGAACCCCATGCTTTATTCGTTGGTTATGGTAAAAAAGATAATGAACTTGTTTCTGTGGTGGTGTTAATAGAAAATGGCGGCTCAGGCGGAGAAACAGCTGCGCCAATCGCCGGTCGCGTATTTGAATTCCTATTTTCCTCCAAAGAAACTATGAAGCTGGCATTTTCATCATGATTCAACTCTTTCTCCAAAAATTCAAGGAATCAACGTTAAGCATTTTAGCCATAACATTAATTCTTACGGGTGTAGGATTGATTACGTTAAAAAGTATTAGTACAGGACATGAAGGTAATTATTTTCAGCAATCATTTTATAAACAGTTGTTTTTCCTGTTGCCGGCTTTGTTTGCATATTTAATTGCATTTTTTGTTCCGAGGCACACCATTCACCGCTATATCTATGGGTTATATGGTTTTATGATCTTATTGATATTGATACCATTTTTGGGGCAAGAAATTGCCTCTACCTATCGCTGGATCAAGTTTGGTTTGCCATTTGGTTTTCAGCCTTCTGAATTTGCCAAGTGGATCGTGGTGATTGCATTGGCACGCTATTTATCTGATCATAACTTGGAAATGAATCATTTTTCAGCGAGTATAGCGCCCATTATTATAGTATTGATTCCGGCAAGTATTGTATTGAACCAACCCGATTTGGGAACAGCTATTATAATACTTGTACCTGTTTTGCCCATGCTCTACTGGATAGGCGCAAGGCCTTTTCATCTTTTTCTTATGGTTGCTCCTCTGGTTAGTATCCTGACAGCTTTTCATTGGTTGTCCTTTTCAATGTGGGCTTCAATTATGGTGTATGTTATTTTAAAAGCAAAGCCAAATTTAGTTTTTAGTATCTCAACATTTTTTGGAAATTTGTTTTTGGGATTACTGTCACCGGTTTTATGGGGACTGCTGAAAGAATACCAGAAAAAAAGAATTTTAACATTATTCAACCCTGAAATCGACCCTCTTGGAGCTGCGTATCAAATCATTCAGAGCAAAACAGCCGTTGGAGCTGGCGGTTTGTTTGGCAAAGGATGGGGGCAAGGAACACAGACGCACCTCAAATTTTTACCGGTTCAGGAATCGGATTTTATTATTTCTGTTATTGGTGAAGAGTTTGGTTTTATAGCTATATTAATTTTAATTACATTATTTTCATTATTCATCCTGCGAACTATGCGGTTGGCATACAATGTTGATGATCGTTTTTCCAGTCTAGTTTTAGTCGGATTGGGTACGATCTTTACTGCCCATGTTTTTGTGAATTTCGCCATGTCCGTCGGTATGATACCTGTGAAAGGATTGCCACTACCATTCGTTTCGTATGGAGGGTCTTTTCTTTTGTCCAGTTATATCATGTTGGCACTAATTATGAACTTGAGTATTGATCCCAAGAAATATTAAAAAGTGCAATGAACATTTACTGGATCATCGGTAAATTCCAAGTCTGTACTTTTGTAAAACCGAAGTAGATATATGATACAACGATTTGGAAGAATTGCCATCCTTTGCACAGTTTTATTTATATCGGTTAACCTGTCAGCGCAATCTGATAAACAGCAAATTAAACGTTTGAATGAGAAAGTAAATCAGTTAGATAAAAATATAGGTGCATTAGAAACAAAGCTGAATATTCTACTTCCGGAACTCCAAACAACACTCAAGGCTACTGTAGCAGCTAAGGAGCAAACAGATTCTGTCTCCATCCTGATCATTAATCGCATTAATACAATTCAAAACAAAATCAGATTATTGGAAGATAAAGCGGCTTATTCGGACAGCACTAATTTTGAGGTATTGGCGCAGCTGGTGATGATTGAAAATAAAATCATTACACTTGCTAACAGTTTTACAGAATTATATAATGTTCGCAATGATCAAGCACCAGCATCACCCAGCTCAAAGATTAGTCCCACTGAATATAAAAGACTCTATATTGAAAGTTTGAGCAATTTTCAAAATGGGATATATGGGCAATCTATAAAAGGATTTGCAAAGCTAGTCATTAGTGACCCGCAGAATAATCTTGCTGACAATAGCCAATACTGGCTAGCGGAATGTTATTATTCCCAAAAGAATTATAAACGGGCAATTATAGAATTTGAAAAAGTTTTCACCTTTGCTGGAACAGATAAAGATGATGATGCCCAGTTGAAACTGGGCCTGGCCTACCAAAGCATGGGCAACTTGGAAAAAGCACGGGAAGAATTTCAACGCTTAGTGGACTATTTCCCGGGCAGTGAATTTTACGATCGTTCTAAAAAAGCGCTGAAACAATTAACCATCGAATAAAGAAAAAACCCAATTATGAGTAAACTTTTCTATATGACAACAGAAATTATTCCATTTGCTAATACATCAAGTTTAGCTCCCTTTTCTACAAAAGTACCTTTGCTGTTACAGGACAAAGGCCACGATATTCGTACCATTATTCCAAAATATGGTTATGTAAGTGAACGTAAATATATTTTAAGAGAGGTAATCCGTCTTCGTGAGATACCTTTTGAATATGATGGTAAAGAAAAAGTACTGTCAGCAAAAAGTGCCTTTATTCCTAAAACTCGCGTTCAGGTTTACTTTCTGGAAGATAAGGAATGGTTCAAACCACAGACGGATCTTGTTTATAAATCAAAAAATGGCCGAATCTTGGCAAATAATGATGAACGTGTTGCAATTTTCTGTAAAGCTTCGTTAGCCACACTTCCGCACTTATTCTGGAAACCGGACATTTTCTTATGTAATGGATGGCAGTCATCTTTTCTACCAGCACTTTATAAAGAAGAATATGCCAGTAAAGATTTTTATGAAAATATTAAAACAGCACTTTTGGTACATAACATGGATGACGAGTATACAAATTTCGGACAGGCTGCTTTTGAAAAAGCGGGACTCACAATTCCTGCTTCTATGAAAAAAGGAAATGTGAATGCATACGAAGCTGCTGCTGAATCTGCAGATTTGATTATTGCTTTGGAATCACCATCCAATAATATTACTGAAAAATTATTCAAGCTTCCTGCTGTGAAATCCAAAAAGAAAAAATTAGTTACTGTTAAAGTTCCTGAAGGGGAAATGCTGGATTATCAGCCTGTGGCTGATAAGCTGGATAAAGTCTTAGAGAAACTTAACAGCTGATCTTACGTATATAATCCACTTAATGAAATCATCAGTTATATTCAGAATCCTTGGGATCGGTCTGGTCTGTTTAATCTATACTGGCTGCATGGAAGAACCGTTGCATGCTGACTTGAGTGAAGCGGAATTAGAACTTGAAGCACGAGAGCTTTATGATATAACTGGTCAGACATATCAAGTGCCGCCCATCATTGGTAGTAAGTCTAAACTCTATTTGGGATTCGATGAAGGATTTGAGTATAAAGCAATATTGTTTGAAACTTCATTTATTTCATTTGAATCTTACTATTCAACTTTAGCATCGTTTCTAGATACAGCCATTACCATTGATAGTGCATTTTTTACAGTTGAAATATCCAAAGATACTCTGGAAATCCCAGCCACTTATTCGATGTATTATTTTCCTGAAAAAATAGATTCTATCTTCAGTGAATCAGAAACCCATTACTTGAATTTTACTGAAACCGAAATTGATGCAGGTGTTTTGGTTTCAACAGCAGCGGAAGAAAGCTATGATGTGGATACGACTATCACACGTTACAGAGTACGTTTTCCAGCCGATGTTTTGTTTGATACGACATTTGCCGATACGTCGCTTAATTATACGTTAATGTTAAAGCTTGATGATAGTGTAGATGATCTGAATTCATTTTATAGTCGTGAATATGATTATACTCAAACATTGACCCCCAAACTTGAAGTTTTTTATCGTGAATTCACATACCCAGATTCAGCTGATACTGCACAGATTGATACACTGATTGATACACTTTTCAAATCATTTCTTACCACCCAAGATTTAAGTATTATGGTTCCTCCAGAACTGACAGAACAGGATACATCTTATATCACTATTGGTCGTGGCAAAGGATTACGCAGTCTAATTAAAATGGATTTTCTAGATACTCTTCAATTGCCGAAACAAACAAGTTTTGACAAAGCTGAGTTGACATTACATATTGTTCCAGATTCGAATATTTCTTCATTTAGTATTTGGGCTGCAGCACTCAAAGATACTGTTGACTTGTCAAGTTTTGTATCAATAGATGAAGATGATTATAGTGTTCACAGTTCACTATATTCCAGTGGATCTGTCCTGGATAATAAAGTTGTATTTAACATAAAGGACTTTCTTCAGAATCAATATTTTGAAAATGTGGGCAACCTTGGTTTAAAACTTTACGCCAACATAAATAATAATCTGCAAACTGAAGTTCATTTTTATTCTGCAGATCATGACTCATTATATCCGAAGCTATTTATTCAATATGTGGCTCCGTAAACTCATTATCTTTTTCTCGTTTACTGTCTTATATAGTCAGTCAATTCATAATGCTTATGGTCTTGGATTAATTTCCTTTAATCATAATGCTGCAGCGGCTGCAATGTCCAGCCGCGGGATTGTTCCTTCTTTCAATCAAAATATTTCTCTGTCAAACCCTGTAACGTGGAATCACTTGAAATATACTTATTTATCTGGCAATTATAATGGTGATGAATTTACAAGTGATTTAGGAGTAAATGGCTTAACAGGAATAAGTAGTGCACAATTTACAGTTCCAATAGGTGAAAAATATGCCTGGGGTTTTGGAGTAAAGCCGCTTTTTAATCAACAGTATATCATTGAAGATTATCAAATAGAATTTTATGTGGATGATGATACACTTTTAACAAAACGTTTAGTTGATGGTTCAGGCGGAATTTCATCTTTGTATACTGCAGTACGATTCCCCATATCAGCTAAAGAAAACATGGCAATAGAACTGGATATAATATTCGGTTCTTTGCGCAAAGATGCCAAATTCAGCATTGATCAACGCTTATATCATTATTTTCAACGACATTTATATTCCGGATCACTTTATAAAGTATTTTTGTCATCAGAGAGATATAACTATGGAAATTTACCTTTGAATATATATTTTATGTTTGGAGGTGCAATTAACCCTGTAAAAGTAAAACACTATTCTTTTCAGCCTTTTGAAGATGTCAACAATAATAACTATTATGATAGCGCTGATAATCCTGCGCCTGCAAGTGTTCCCAGCACTGAAATCAATATTTTTAATGATATATTAAACCCATCTGAATTGGGATTTGGTCTCGATTTGGTAATGAACAGCGATTTGCACTTGATGCTTGAAGCGCACAGTTGGCATGATGTAGGGAAGAAGGATAGATCTTTATTTCCACTATTGTCCCACTATGTAAATCTATCTCAGCAATTGTCTTTGGGTTTAGCAAAATTTTCTCCAGCAGCAGCATTTAAACTTGCTCAAAAAATTCAATATAGAGGTGGCGTTTATTTACGCAAAGATTTGCTGGAAGAAGTGGATGAAAGTGTGAATGAAATGGGAATTTCTTTAGGGTTTGGTATTAAATTTGGTGTTGCAAATAATCAAATAGATTTTGCTTATAAATATGGCGTTCGCACTAGCGATTTAATTTCAGATGAAACAATTCAACATTTCACAGTCGGCTTGCAATTAGGTGACCTGTGGTTCGTAAAAAGAAGACCAAAATAATGTATCATTCGATGAAATCAATTTATTTTCCCAAGTTAATTACTTTAGGTATAACAGCTTTATTTATTTCAATGTGTGTTCCACCCGAAGATGGGCAAGCGGATGCAGATGCAGCTTATGATGCATATCTTGACTCTTTGCGTACAGTCCGATGCCCCAGACTTTTAAGCAGTGCAGCTGAATATTATAAAAATAGGGACTGGCACTCAACGATAAATGTGTATAGAGAAATTGTGGAATTAGGTTGTGACCGTGATGATCCTGTAGAAGTATATCAATATTATGCTGTCGCTTTTGAATCTTTAGGTTTATTCGACAGTTCTGAATTTGTTTTGGTTAAAGGATTGCAACAGTTGCCCAATAATGTACAATTACGCAAACGTCTTGTTTATGCGTATTCGAAACAGGGTAAAACAGATCTACAGATTGCAGAGTTAAATCGTTTAAGTGAATTGATGCCGGATGATATGGAAATCAAAATGGACTTAGCAAAACTGTATGGTGAACAAGGCTTGTATAATGATCAAATTGATTTTCTCGAACAGATTCTGGATAAAGATCCAACCAATGAAAAAGCACAAAGTGAAATTGCTCTTGTCTATGAAAAAACAGGTAAAGATCCATTAGATATTTATCGTGAACGCTTTCGTACCAACAATGATAATGTTTCGTACGGGTTAGATTTAGCCGAACGTTTAATCTCCAATGATAAACCATTGGAAGCAGTGTCAGTGCTGGAGACAGTGATTCGAATAGATAATACCAGTAAATTGGCTTATCGAAAACTGGGTCAAGCGTATTCTAGTGCGGATCAATTGGATGAAGCTTCAAATGCCTATGAAGAACTTTTCATACTCAATCCACGTGATATTCATATCGCATTAAAAATATGTGATATAAACATTGCAAATCAAAAATATGCAAAAGCGTTACGCTGGGCTGATAAAGCCATTTCAATTGATAAGAATAATGGAGAATCTTACGGTAGAAAAGGAAATGTGTATTACAAATCATTCCAAGACTGCAGAAGTGCTGCAATCTCTTTGGATGATCGGATTATTGCGACCTTGGCTCAAAATAACTTTTTCAAAGCCGAAGAACTAGGTTACCGACGCTTCAATAATTCTAATTCATGGCTTAAAGATAATGAAGTATTATTCTCGAAAGCCCAGTGGTTTATGTTGAATGATGATGTAAAAAATCAAGGCTATGTCACACCCAGTGGTGAATGCTATGATTGGGTAGATGAAAAGCTCAAAAAAGACTCGAAGTGGTAAAAAATATTAGAGGGGTATAATTGTGTTTTATCTTAAAGACGCTGATCCCGAATTACATCAAATTTTAATGCGCGAAGTGGGACGTGAATCAGCAACCCTTGAATTGATTGCATCAGAAAATTTTGTTAGTTATCCAGTTCTGGAAATGGCTGGCGGCGTCATGACCAACAAGTATGCCGAAGGCTACCCCGGTAAACGCTATTATGGTGGTTGTGAGCATGTGGATGAGGCCGAAAATTTAGCAAGAGACCGTGCCAAAAAGCTGTTTAATGCTGAATACGTTAATGTTCAACCCCATTCTGGATCCCAGGCAAATATGGCTGCATTGTTCACCTTTATTAAGACCGGTGATACAATCATGGGGTTAGACTTGGCTCATGGCGGACATTTAACTCATGGCAGTCCTGTGAATTTTTCTGGAAAACTCTTCAATGTTGTTTCTTACCAGGTAGACAGAGAAACAGGGCGAGTTAATTTTGATGAAGTTAGAAAATTGGCTAAAGAGTATAAACCAAAATTGATTATCTGTGGCGGCAGTGCCTATCCAAGACATATAGAATTTGAGGATTTCAAAGCTGTTGTTGATGAGATCGGCGCCTTTCTTATGGCTGATATTGCTCATCCGGCCGGATTGGTAGCAACTGGACTGCATCCTTCACCAATGCCGTATTGTGATGTAGTAACTACAACTACTCATAAGACATTACGTGGGCCACGGGGTGGTATGATTATGATGGGAAAAGATAGGGAAAATACATTTGGTGTTGTGGCTCCTAAATCCGGACGTGTAAAAAATATGTCTGAATTGATTGATTCCATGGTCATGCCGGGAATTCAAGGTGGTCCATTAATGCATATCATCGCAGCTAAAGCAGTTGCATTTGGTGAAGCGCTACAGCCTTCTTTTAAAGACTATACCAGCCAAATTGTGCAGAATGCTCAAAGCCTTGCAGAAGCATTTTTAAATAAAGATTACCATTTGGTTTCTGGCGGAACAGATACCCATGTTATCTTAATAGATTTGACTAATAAAGAGATCACAGGTAAAGCTGCTGAAAAAGCACTTGAAAAAGCCGGAATCACGGTAAACAAAAATATGGTTCCTTTTGATGAGCGAAGTCCATTCATTACGAGCGGAATACGGATCGGTACCCCAGCCATTACAACAAGAGGTATGAAAGAAGATCAAATGCTCATTATTTGTGATTTGATTGATCAAGTCATTAGTGATCCAGAAAATGATGATGTTATCAGTAATGTCATTTCAATTGTAAAAGAGCTTTGTGATTCTTTTCCTCTCTATGACGATCTATTAAACTGATCGTTCTCTTATTTTTTCATTAATCTCTCTAAATTCATACCTATGTTAATGAAGTGCTATTTTCGTATTGTAAGTTTTTGTTTATTGTGTATCTGGGGTTCTTCCTGCTCTACAGCGTATTATTTAGAACACCATCCTGGTTTTACTCACGATGTATTTCATCGAAAAGTAATTTTAGCAGAAAAAAAACTAGTAAGTAATGACGATAAACTTTACCTGGAAGCTGCAAAATTGCGGGCTCAATACACATATGCATTTATTGTAGAAAAAGCGGACCGTTTGATTGAAGATGATTATGAGTCCGGGAAAAAGCTCTACGCCAAAGCTTTAGAAAGTTTTGAGAAAGCTACTTCCTATGGAAAAAAAGCAATACAATTCCGTCATCCTGAACTGCAAATCATGATGGATTGGATTATGGAAGATGTTACGTTTACTGAAAAAGATGTGCCGTATTTATATTGGCTGGGCGCTGCGTATGGTGGAGCTATTGGTTCAAGCAGAGGTAAAGCAAAATGGGTGATTCAACTCCCAATTGTGGGCTATTTATTGGAAACAGCACTGGAAATTGATCCCTCATGGAATTATGGTGCCATACACTCTGCAATGATTTCATATACTATGGCACGTACAGACTTAATGGGTAATAATGTTGAAAACGCAACAAAACATTATGAACAAGCCATGCTTTTTTCAAATAGACAAGATGCGGGAGCGAAAGTGTCATTTGCTGAAAATGTTCATGTATCACTGCAAAAGAAAGATGAGTTTGAATTATTATTAAAGGAAGTCCTCTCTATGGATGTAGAAAGTAATAAAGAATTAGCTTTAGGGAATATTATTGCCCGTGAGCGAGCACTTTGGTTACTTTCAAGGACAGATGAGCTCTTTTACTAAATGACTGCTTTTTACCGCATACTGTTTTGTCTTCTTTTAATGGGTGAAGCCAGTGCTAAAAAAACCATCATAAAAATGGCGACACTGGTTCCTGAAGGCACAGATTGGCATGGTATGCTTGTGGAAATGGGACAGCGCTGGAAAGAAGCAACCAATGGACAAATTGTTTTGCGCATATATCCTGGCGGAGTTGTTGGTGATGAACGGGATATGATTCGAAAAATACGAATCGGACAAATCCACGCAGCGGCAGTTTCCACTGAAGGATTATCTGAAATAAATCCTGAAGTCAATGGTTTTGTGTTACCCATGGTTTTTGATGATTATGATGATGTGGATTGGCTGCGTAAACGAATGTCAGATCAATTAACAGCTGGTATGCGAGAAAATGGTTTCGAAGTTCTCCTGTGGGCTGATGTTGGCTGGGCAAAATGGTTTACAGCTAAACCTATTGTGTATATAGATGATCTTAAAACCATGAAAATCTTTACCTGGGCAGGTGATTATCATTTTCAGGAAATGTGGGAGCAGGCAGGATTTCAAGCTGTACCATTGGCGTCAATTGATGTATTGAGCGGTCTGCAGACTGGTTTGATAGATGCCATAGCCACACCACCACTGTATGCCCTGTCACAACAATGGTTTAGCAGTGTGAATTATATGCTGGATATAAATTGGGGAGTATTAACTGCTGGCGTAATTATAGATAAGCGCATCTGGGATAAAATATCATCCGATCATCAATCAAAGATGATGGAAATTGCTCAAGATATAGGATTAATGCACCAGCAAAGTACCCGCCATCAGGATGATGAAGCGATTAAAGTAATGCAGAAATATGGACTGAAAATTTATCGGCCAACGCCAGAGGAAAAAGCACACTGGAAAAACTACATTAAGTCTTGGTATCCTGAATTGCGTGGAACTTATGTTTCTGAAGAAATCTTTGATAAGGTCATAGAATACATGGCCGAAAAAGATTCATTGGATGAATTGCAGCAAACATCTGAATAATGAATGACTAAACAGAAAAATCATATTACCCAGCGTCTCCAATGGGGCGAGGATATACTTGCATTAGCTGTTTTCTTCCTTTTAGCATTCCTTCCTGCTTTCGAAACATTATCGCGATTTTTTGGTGGTGCAGGTGTTCCAGCTTCACCGGTATTGGTCCAGCATATGACCTTATGGATCGGTTTTGTAGGGGCTGTGCTTGCAACACGTCAAAATAGATTATTAGCTCTAACAACAAAACCGTTATTTCAAGCAGATGAGGATTTTCATTTTGGCCGCTGGATAGCAAAGAATATTTCGTTTATTGTTGTCATTTCTTTGATGTGGGGCAGTTGGAATTTGATTCTAGTCGAATTTCAATATCCTTTCAACATAGCGCCAAATATTCCGCGCTGGTTTGCGCAAGGAATTATGCCTGTCGGATTCACATTGATGGCGATCCAAATTTTTTACAGCAGTTTTAGTAATCGTATGCTACGCAGTTCCATGCTGATGATGGCATTCATGTGGACGTTTATTGCTTTTTCAGATGCTTTTAATGAAAATAGTATAATCCTTTTTATTGGCTGTGCAGCGATTCTTTTCTCACTTTATTATGGTGCGCCAATCTTTGTGGGTTTGGGAGGAATTGCCGGATTACTATTTTGGAGTGAGTATGTACCTGTTGCAGCTATTCCTGCAGAAGCATATCGCATTGTTGTTTCACCTTCATTGCCTACCATTCCGTTATTCACATTGGCAGGATATATTTTAGCTGAAAGTGGTGCTTCGCAAAGAATGTTCAAGGTTTTCAGGGTTTTATTTGGCTGGATTCCCGGTGGTACGCCGATTGTAATTGTTTTTCTCTGTGGATTTTTCACTGCATTAACTGGCGGTTCAGGAGTAACAATTTTAGCATTAGGTGGTTTGCTCTATCCGTTATTGAGAAAAGAAGGGTATAATGAATTATTTTCATTAGGATTGATCACTGTTGCTGGTTCTTTGGGTTTATTATTTCCACCCAGTTTACCGGCAATTCTTTTTGGAGTGACAGCTGGAGTATCCGTTAAAGATATTTTTATAGCTGGGTTTATTCCTGGAATATTACTTGTTCTGGCAGTTGCTGGATGGTCAGTTATCCAGGGAAAAGGAAAAAACCATGTAACAGAGTCAGCAAATAAGATAAATATAGGTGCAGCTTTATGGGCAGCTAAATGGGAAATAATAATCCCATTTTTAGTTTTACTGGGCATTTTTGGCGGTTATACAACATTGGTTGAAACAGCAGCCTTAATGGTGTTTTATACGTTTGCGGTTGAAGTCTTTATTTATAAAGATCTAAAAATAAGTGAGTTTCCGCGTATCGTTTTGGATT
>PAWC01000061.1 GCA_002713385.1 Fidelibacterota bacterium | reverse complement strand
TTGATTACATCGATTGCTATGGATAAGGAACTGCGTTTTGCCATCCGTGAAGGCGGCCGGACTGTCGGCGCTGGTGTTGTTACGGAGATTGTTGAGTAAGGAATATATAATGGCGAGTCAAACCATACGCATAAGTCTCAAAGCATACGATCATCAACTGTTGGATAAATCCACAGAAAAGATCGTAAAAACAGCAAAATCCACTGGAGCAGTTATCTCCGGACCAATTCCAATGCCTACAAAACGCACGATATATACTGTGCTTAGATCTCCATTCGTTGATAAAAAATCAAGAGAACAGTTTCAGTCGAAGATACACAAAAGAGTTGTTGATATTTTGAATTCCACTCCAAAAACTGTTGAAGCACTGATGAAGTTAGATTTACCAGCAGGAGTTGATATTCAAATTAAGGTGTAATTATGCGCGGGTTGATTGGTAAAAAAATTGGTATGACACAAGTTTTTGGGGATCATGGAACCATGTTTCCGGTTACGGTTGTTGAAGTTGGACCATGTGTTGTGACGCAAGTGAAAACTGAAATTAAAGATGGTTACGCTGCTGTTCAATTGGGCTTTGGTGAACGGAAAGAAAAACATACAAATAAACCAATGAAAGGTATGTTTGACAAAGCAAAAACAACCCCAAAGAGTATTTTATCTGAATTTGAACCGATACAAGGTTTTGATTATGAAATAGGTCAGGAATTTGGAGCATCTATTTTCAAAGAAGGTGATCTTGTGAATGTGACTGGTACTTCAAAAGGTAAAGGTTTTGCTGGTGTAATTAAACGTCATGGTTTTAGCAGGGGTCCATTGACTCACGGGCAGAAAGAATATTTACGCTCTCCAGGTTCAATTGGACAAGGATCTGATCCTTCCCGAGTGTATAAAGGTATGCGAATGGCAGGACATATGGGCGTTGAAAAAGTCACAGTGCAGAATCTCGAAGTTGTGCGCGTTGATAGTAAGAAAAATCAACTGCTCATTAAAGGTGCTGTGCCAGGTGTGCAAAACAGTTTTATACTGATTAAGAAATAATCATGGAATTGCAAGTATTTAAACAAGACGGCAGCAAAGTTTCAAAAGTTAAGCTTAATGAATTTGTTTTTGGGATTGAGCCCCATGATGATGCTGTATTTCGTGCTGTCCAGTCTGAATTGACAAACAGTCGTCAAGGCACACATGCTGCTAAAAATAGAAGCAAGGTTAGAGGTGGTGGTCGTAAGCCTTTTAAACAAAAAGGCCGTGGTGTTGCTCGTGCCGGATCAACCCGATCGCCTTTATGGAAAGGTGGCGGTACCGTTTTTGGTCCAGAACCACATGGTTATTCCTATAAACTCCCTAAAAAAATGAAGTGTTTGGCTCGCCGATCGGTGCTTTCACATAAAGCCAAAAGCGATGCAGTAATTGTTATCGATGAATTGAATATATCAGTTCCAAAAACTAAAGAATTTTCAAAAATATTGAGTGATTTGAATATATCAGAAAAAAAAGTAGCCGTTTTGTTGGGTGAAGGTAAGGATTTAGTGTTTTTGGCCGGGAGGAACCTGCCCAATGTTGCCATACTGGAAGCAGCTCATGCCAGTACCTATGATCTTATCGATTGTGATGTGATCCTTATTGAAAAAAGCGGCGTTGAAGCTTTAACTGAACAATTGATGGTAAAATAATGTCAGTACGAGAAATCATTATTAAACCTCTATTTACTGAAAAAATGAGTCAGTTGGAAGAAGCTCAAGGAAAATATGCTTTTCACGTAGATAGTTCTGCTAATAAGATCGAGATCAAGGATGCAGTCGAAAAAAGATTTGATGTAGAAGTTGCAAATGTAGCTACAATGAACAGATTGGGCAAAGCCAAACAAATGACTGTCCGCAGTGGTGGACGGACCATACGCACGTCTGGGCATCGTTCCGATTGGAAAAAAGCAATTATTACGTTGAAAGAAGGTTCAACGATTGATCTCATAAGGGGAGATGCTGGATAATGGGTATCCGGACACTCAAACCAACAACTCCTGGAAATCGTTTTGCAACAAGGCCGGACTTTTCAGAAATCACGAAGAATACTCCGGAAAAAAGTTTAACAGAAGCCAAGCGTAAGACAGGCGGTCGTAATAATCAAGGTAGAATCACCACACGTCATCGTGGGGGTGGTCATAAACAACGCTATCGTATCATTGATTTTAAACGGAACAAACACGATATTCCTGCAAAAGTAGCTGGAATAGAATATGATCCGAATCGTTCTGCAAATATCGCATTGCTTTATTATGCTGATGGTGAAAAACGTTATATACTATCTCCTTTTGGAATCAAAGTTGGAGACACAGTTTTATCTGGGAATAATGCTCCATTGAAAATCGGAAATGCTTTACCGCTATCAAAAATACTTACAGGTATGTTTGTACATAATGTTGAATTGAATCCCGGTAATGGGGGTCAATTGGTACGTAGTGCTGGTGCAGCTGCACAGGTCATGGCTCTTGACGGTGGATTCGCCACGTTGAAATTACCATCTGGGGAAATTCGCATGGTACGTGATGAATGTTTAGCCACATTGGGTGAGGTTGGTAATAAATCTCATGAACAAGTTGTTTCGGGTAAAGCAGGCCGCAGCCGCTGGTTAGGCCGTAGGCCAACTGTCCGCGGTGTGGCCATGAATCCTGTCGATCACCCGATGGGTGGTGGTGAAGGAAAGTCCTCAGGCGGTCGTCATCCTACGACACCTTGGGGTAAACCTACCAAAGGGTATAATACCAGAAAAAAGAACAAGAAATCAAATGATTATATCGTGAAGAGGAGAAAGTAGGATGGCAAGATCCTTAAAAAAAGGACCCTACGTTGATGAAAAACTCCTGAAGAAAGTTCAGGGAATGAATGATGGTGGTAAGAAAAAAGTGATTAAAACATGGTCAAGGCGCTCAATGATTACTCCTGACTTTGTGGGCCACACTTTCGCTATTCATAATGGGAATAAATTTATCCCTGTTTTTATTTCGGAAAATATGGTTGGACATAAGCTGGGTGAATTTGCCCCGACTCGTATTTTTAGAATGCACTCTGGAGATCGTAAATAGTCATGGAAGCTCAAGCCTGCAGTAGATACGTTAGACAATCACCTCGAAAAATACGCATCGTAATAGATGAAGTACGTGGTAAAAAAGTTGGTGATGCTTTGAATTATCTGCATTTTTCTCCAAAGAAAGGTTCAGAAGTAATAGAGAAAACATTGCGTTCTGCGGTGAGTAACCTGTTACAGAAAGCTGAAGATGCAAATATCGATCCGGATGGATTGATCGTGTCGAAAGCCTTTGTAAATGGTGGACCTCATATGAAACGATTTAGACCAGCATCCATGGGTCGTATTTCACGATTAAATAAACCAACAAGTCATGTTACTGTTGTAGTGAGTGACGCGTAAGGAGACATTTTGGGCCAAAAGACACATCCAATCGGTTTTCGTTTATCTGTCAAAAAGAATTGGCGTTCCAATTGGTATGCTGATAAATCATTTGCCGCTGAATTGGAAGAAGATATTAAGATTCGTAAATATATCCAGCATCGTATGCCCAATGCTGGTATATCCCGTGTTGATATCAGCCGGACATCAAAAATTATTACTGTTACTATCCATACAGCACGCCCCGGTATCGTCATAGGTAAAGGTGGTGAAGAAGTGAATCGTTTGAAAGAAGAAATGAATCAGCTTGCAGAAAAAGGTGTACAGATAAATATTTCAGAAGTAAAGCGTCCCGAATTAGACGCTGCTCTGGTTGGCGCAAATATTGCACACCAATTGCTAAAAAAGATTTCTTACAGACGTGTAGTCAATAAAGCGATTCAATCCACCATGCGTATGGGAGCCGAAGGTATTCGTATCAACGTTGCCGGTCGGCTTGGCGGAACAGAAATTGCCCGCAGTGAAAAGTTTCATGAAGGCCGCGTCCCGCTGCACACATTACGCGCAGACATTGACTATGCGTTGACAGAAGCCCAAACGACATATGGAGTCATTGGGATTAAAGTTTGGATTTGTAATGGTAATACGGTTTAAGTAACATTATGTTAGAACCAAAAAAAGTAAAATTTCGTCGTCACCATCGCGGTAATCGCCGTGGTATGGCAACACGAGGTAATAAAGTGTCATTTGGCAGTTATGGCTTGAAAGCAATAGAGTCGAGTTGGATCACTGCCCGCCAGATTGAAGCTGCCCGTGTCACAATTTCCAGAGTGGTTCGCAAAACTGGTAAAATGTGGATTCGTATTTTCCCAGATAAACCCATCACCAAGAAACCAGCTGAAACCCGGATGGGTAAAGGTAAAGGGTCGCCGGAATACTGGGTAGCCGTTGTAAAACCCGGGCGAATACTATTTGAAATAGAAGGTGTCGATCGCGAAATGGCAGAACTGGCTTTTACAAACGCTTCTCATAAATTGCCCGTAAAGACAAAAATTGTTGAGCGGAGAGAAATATAATGAAACATTCAGAATTAAATGAAATGACACCGTCAGAATTGGATGTAAAGCTCCACGAAGATGTGGAAGCTTTGCAAAATCTGCGTTTTCAGAAATCTTTGCAGCAGTTGGAAAACCCTTTACAATTAAGACATTTGAAAAAAGAGATTGCCCAGATCAAAACAGTGATGCATGAATTTGAATTGGGTGTTAGAAAAGAAAAGGGTTCAAAATAATTATGGAACGTAAAAGACAATTTCTCACCGGCGAAGTGATCAGCGCAAAAATGGATAAAACTGTTATTGTGAAAGTCACCCGTCGTGTCAAGCATAAAGTGTATAAAAAAATCGTTGATAATTCAAGTAAATATATGGCTCATGTCGCCAGCGTTGAACCTAAAGAAGGTGATATTGTACGTATCACTTCAACAAAACCAATCAGTAAAAGAAAACGTTGGCAAGTAAGTGAAATTATTCGTGAATCAGTAAAAATTGGATAAAGACAGTGATTCAGCAAGAAACAAGACTGAAAGTTGCAGATAATACAGGAGCCAAAGAAATCCTGTGTTTCAAAATTATTGGTGGTTCCAAACGACGTTATGCAACCGTGGGCGATATTATTGTGATTACCGTTAAAAATGCTATTCCAAATGGCATGGTAAAAAAAGGTGATATTTCACGGGCAGTAGTCGTGCGTACAAAGAAAGAAATTCGCCGCAATGACGGTTCTTATATCCGGTTTGATGATAATGCAGCAGTGTTGCTGGATAGTGCTGGTGAACCGAGGGGAACACGCATTTTTGGCCCGGTAGCCAGGGAATTACGCGATGTCGGTTATATGAAAATTATTTCTATGGCGCCGGAGGTATTGTAATGCATATTAAGAAAGGAATGACAGTACGTATTATCAGTGGCAACCACAAAGGATCAGAAGGTAAAGTGTTGCATATTTTTCATGAATCTGATAAGGTGATCATTGAAGGAGTCAACTTGATAAAACGGGCAACACGTCCTTCCCAGGAAAATCCTGCCGGTGGTTTTGTGGAAAAAGAAGGACCAATCCATATTTCAAATATGCTTCCGGTCCATAAAGGAAACACCACTCGGGTAGGATATAAGATTTTAGAAAATGGCCGCAAAGTAAGAATCGCTGTGAAAACAGGTGAAGAGTTAGAGTAGAATTATGGCAAAGAAAGAGACAAACGAAACACCAAAAAAGAAAAAGCCGGTTGCAAAAAAAAGCACTGCTAAAAAAAGCACTGCTAAAAAAAGTGCACCTAAAAAGAGCACTCCTAAAAATGAAGTATACGTTCCAAACTTAAAAAAGCAATATAAAGAAGCAATTGTAACTGCATTGATGAAGCGTTTTGGTTATAAAAATGTAATGGAAGTACCGCACATTTCTGTTATTTCGATCAATATGGGTATTGGTGATGCAAAGACCAATCCTAAAGCTCTGGAAAACGCCATTGAAGAATTAACTTCTATCACGGGTCAAAAAACGGTTGTTACTCGTTCACGGAAAGACATATCTAACTTTAAAATCCGTAAAGGTTTTCCGGTGGGATGCAAAGTGACACTTCGTGGAAATCGCATGTACGAATTCCTCGAAAGACTCATTTCAATCGCATTACCGCGTACACGTGATTTCAATGGCCTTTCTTTCAAATCCTTTGATAGAAAAGGAAATTATTCCTTCGGTATTAAAGAGCAGATTGTTTTTACTGAAATTGATTATGATAAGATCGATTCAATCCGCGGTATGGATATTACGATTGCTACATCAGCCAGTTCTGACAATGAAGCATACTGGCTGTTAAAAGAATTTGGTTTTCCTTTACGGGAAAAACCTGTCCAACAAGAAGAAATCGCTGAGGCTGCTTAATGGCAAAAAAATCACTGATTATAAAAGCAAAAAGAAAACCAAAGTTTTCATCAAGGGGCTATAATCGTTGTTTCAATTGCGGTCGAGCTGATGGATATTTACGCAAATTTGGTTTATGCCGGATTTGTTTTCGTGAAATGGCCTTAAAAGGTGAAATCCCTGGTATCACAAAGGCAAGCTGGTAAGGAGAATTAGTTAAATGAGTATGACAGATCCAATTGCCGATTTGCTGACTCGGATTCGTAACGGCTTAAATGTCGGTAAGCGCTGGGTAGATATTCCATCATCTATAGAAAAGAAACGTATCGTTTATATACTGAAAGAAGAAAAATATATCGAAGATTTTATCCTGATAGATGATAAAGACAGGAAACAGATTCGGGTTTTTCTGAAATATGATTACCAGGGCAAGCCGGTAATTTCAGCCATTGAACGAGTAAGTAAGCCCGGTTTACGAGTGTATAAAGGGAAAAAAGATCTACCCCGAGTACTCGATGGATTAGGAATTTCAATTATGTCTACATCAAAAGGTGTCATATCAAATAAAATGGCAAAAAAGTTTGGTGTTGGCGGTGAAGTGATTTGCAACGTTTGGTAAGAATATGTCAAGAATCGGAAAAGAACCAGTAATTATTCCTGAAAGTATCACGGTTGATATTCAACCCGATTTGGTCACGGTAAAAGGCCCAAAAGGTGAACTGCAGATCAATGTTCATCAAGCCATTAAAGTAGAACAAACTGACCATCAGATCGACGTCACACGTTCGTCTGATAGTAAGATGCATCGTTCGATTCATGGTACGACACGTATGTTGATTGCAAACGCAATCCATGGTGTTTCTGAAGGTTTTTCGAAAGACTTAGAGATAAGAGGTATAGGTTTTCAAGCCAATATGCAGGGTAGTCGTTTGCAATTGCTTTTAGGCTATTCACATGAAATTTATTTTGATCCTCCAGAGGGGATAGAGATCACAGCCAAACGGACAGATATCACAGTTTCCGGTATTGATAAGCAGCTTGTAGGTGAAGTGTCTGCAAAAATTCGTTCATTCAGAAAACCAGAACCGTATAAAGGTAAAGGTATTCGCTATAAAGATGAATATGTACGCTCTAAACAAGGTAAAACAATTGCCACAGGTACTTAATAGATGAGTAAAAGTTCAGATAAAAAAATTCGTTTTGAGCGTAGGCGTAATCGCAGCAGAAGACAAAATCGGTTTCATGCAGAGCGTTATCGTCTGGTGATCTCACGTAGTTTGAAAAATATTTCTGCACAGATCATTGATGATTTGCAAGGCTCAACTCTTGTGTCTGCTTCCACATTGGATAAAAACCTACAGAATAAATTGAAAAAAGCAGCAAGTAAAATTAATCAAAGCAAATTAGTGGGAGAAGCACTCGCTGCCAAAGCAAAAGTAAAGGATATTGAGAAAGTAGTATTTGATAGAAACGGTTTTCCTTATCACGGCCGCGTCAAAGCATTAGCTGATGGTGCTCGTGAAGGTGGATTGGTTTTTTAAAGGAGTTTTCATTGGCAATTATTAATCCAGCAGAATTAGATCTTAAAGAAGAAGCAGTTGTTCGCATCAATCGTGTCGCTAAAGTGACTTCTCGCGGAAAGCGTTTTCGTTTTTCAGCACTGGTTGTGGTTGGTGATGGCAAAGGTCACGTTGGCATTGGTTTGGGTAAAGCAAATGATGTCATGGGCTGCATTTCCAAAGCTAAAGACAATGCTAAACGAAATATTTTTAGAGCTTCAATATTAAATGGTACGATTCCTCATAAAATTACGGGCAAATACGGGGCTAGTAGAGTTATGCTGAAACCCGCTTCTCCAGGTACAGGTATTATTGCCGGTTCAGCTGTTCGTGCCGTTATGGAACAAGTGGGAGTGAATAATATTTTATCCAAACGCTATGGTTCGAATAATATCCTGAATGTTGTCAGGGCAACTGTTAATGCTCTGGAAAATTTACAAGATGCTGTTACTATAGCTAACAAGCGCGGCATTACAATTAGAGAAGTATTTAGTTAAACATGGCAAAAATAAAAACACTTCGTATTACTCAAGTCCGTAGCCGGATCGGAAGGCGGCCAAATCAAAAGGCAACTTTGGATGCATTGGGCTTAAGAAAAATTAATCAAACTGTTGAACATAGTGATTCAGATGTTATTCGCGGCATGATCAATACAGTGAACTTTTTGGTGAATGTAGAGGAAGCCTGATGAAACTCGGTGAATTAAAACCAACAAAAGGTGCTGTAAAAGATACAAAACGCCGTGGCCGTGGACACGGAACCGGATTGGGCCGTACTGGTGGGCGTGGTGAAAAGGGCTATCATTCCCGCAGCGGCAGTAAACAGCTTTCATGGTTTGAAGGAGGTCAGATGCCTTTGCAGCGTCGCTTGCCACGAAGAGGTTTTTCAAACAGCATGTTTAAAAAATCATTCCAGGTTGTGAATTTGACGGCGATCGAAAAATTGATAGATAAAGATATAGATGGTCAAGTAATGCAGGATAATGGTTTGGTTCGATCAGCTTTACAGCCCATTAAGATATTGGCAAACGGCGATATTTCACGGAAAGTAAATGTTACAGCAAGTGCCTTTAGTGCAACTGCAAAAGAAAAAATTGAAAAAGCAGGTGGGTCTGTTACCATTCAATGATTAATAAGATCAGAAACGTTTTTAGTATTCCTGAACTCCGGAAGAGGATACTATTCACTTTTGGAATTTTAGTGGTTGTTCGTCTCGGTGCCCATGTTCCAATTCCCGGTATAAATGGTGATGCCTTACATGCCGCTTTTGAGAATATGCAAAATACGCTTTTTGGATTATTTGATATGTTCGCCGGTGGTGCTTTCCAAAAAGCAACATTGTTTGCCTTGGGTATCATGCCTTACATATCTGCTTCTATTATGATCCAACTCATGGGAACGGTTGTTCCTTATTTCCAGCGCTTGCAGAAAGAAGGGGAAGCTGGTCGTAAAAAGATTACCCAGATCACACGTTACGGTACAGTTCTTATTGCAGTTTTCCAAGCCTATAGTGTAACAATATTTCTGGAATCCATGACTGCCAGTTCAGCAGCAGGGACAATCGCTGTGGTTACCGATCCTGGATTGGGATTTAAATTTGAGGCCATTATCAGTATTGTAACAGGAACGATGTTGTTGATGTGGTTGGGTGAGCGTATTACCGAGAGAGGTATCGGAAATGGTATTTCCTTGATAATCATGATTGGTATCATGTCTCGGTTACCTACTGTCATTATAAGTGAAGTCGCACTAATTAATGAAGGCGTTCGTAATCTGCTTTCAGAATTAATTCTATTAGGCATCATGTTCGTTATTATTGCTTTTGTGGTATATTTAACACAGGGTACGCGAAAGATACCGGTGCAGTATGCCAAACGCGTGGTAGGACGTAAAGTGTATGGTGGTCAATCAACACATATTCCATTACGCGTAAATACAGCAGGTGTTATGCCCATTATTTTCGCACAGTCCATCATGTTCTTGCCAAGCACGATCGCAATGTTTTTTATCGATAGTGAATTCATGCAAGGCGTTATGCGCTGGTTTTCTTTTGACCATCCATTTTACTGGTTTGTTTTCGGGACACTGATTGTATTCTTCACTTACTTTTATACAGCTATAGCTTTTGATCCTGTTCAGGTTTCGACACAAATGAAACAGCACGGTGGTTTTATTCCAGGAATTAGACCAGGGAAAAAGACCGCTGATTATATTGACAATATATTGACACGAGTAACTTTACCTGGATCATTCTTTTTGGCTTTTGTCGCTATTTTCCCTTACCTCCTTATGAATGCCATGGATATTGGGTATGATTTGGCATCATTTTTTGGTGGAACAAGTTTGTTGATCATTGTTGGTGTAGCATTGGATACGTTGCAACAGGTTGAATCACATTTGCTGATGCGACACTACGATGGTTTTTTATCCAAAGGAAAGATTCGCGGACGGAGGCGCATGTAATGGTTCACGTTCGGACAGCGAGAGAAATAGAATTGATTGCTAAAAGCTGCCAAATTGTTGCAGATACGTTGGACATGCTAACCAGTTATGTAAAGCCAGGAGCCGATTTGTTGAAATTGGACTCAATGGCAGAAGATTTTATCCGCTCAAAAGGAGCACGCCCCGCTTTTAAAGGGTATATGGGTTTTCCGGCAACACTTTGCATCTCGATTGATGAAGAAGTTGTACACGGGATTCCTAAAAAGCGGACATTGCAGGAAGGACAAATTGTAGGTATTGACTGTGGTGCCGAGAAAAAAGGGTATTTTGGTGATTCAGCTAGGACCTTTGCTGTAGGTAATATCAGTCCGGACAAAAAGAAGTTGATGAATATTACCCATGAATCTTTGATGAAAGGTATTGAAGAAGCGAAACCCGGTAACTATGTATCTGATATTGGTCATACCATCCAAACATTTGTTGAGGCAGAAGGATATTCTGTGGTACGTGAATTGGTAGGTCATGGCATTGGAACCGCCTTGCACGAAGAACCACAAGTACCAAATTATGGTATGCCCAAACAAGGTCACCAATTGCAGGAAGGAATGTGCCTGGCGATTGAACCCATGATCAACCAGGGTACAAAGGATGTTTTCACAGATACAGATGGCTGGACAATTAAAACAAAAGATGGAAAATCATCTGCTCATTTTGAACATACCATCACCATTCTTGCAGATGGCCCAAAGATACTCACCATGGGTAAAGCATAATGGCCAAGGAGCAGCCCATAACAGTTGATGGAATCATTAAGGAAACATTGCCTAATGCAACATTTAGAGTGGAGATCGAAATTGGAGATCAGAAACATATTGTTCTAGCTCACGTCAGTGGAAAGATGCGTATGCATTTTATAAAGATCCTGCCTGGCGATATGGTGACATTAGAAGTATCTCCGTATGATTTGAATAGAGGAAGAATTGTTTACCGTCAGAAGTAAGAATTATGAAAGTACGTCCATCAGTTAAAAAAATGTGTCCAAAGTGTAAGATCATTCGCCGCAAAGGTGTGGTGTTTGTGATCTGTGAAAACCCAAAACACAAGCAGAGACAAGGTTAGGAGTAAGATTTGGCTCGAATTGCTGGTATCGATATTCCCCGTGATAAAAAAGTCGCATTTTCCCTTCGTTACATTTATGGGATCGGCATGACAAAGGCTAAAGCAATTTGTGCTGAAGCAAAGGTTGATGATAATATTCGTGTAAAAGATTTAAAAGAAAAACAGGTGATAGCCATTCGTGATGCCATCACCAAGTTAGAAATAAAAATAGAAGGTCAAGCCCGTTCTGAAATGGCGATGAATATCAAGCGTCTGAAGGATGTGGGTTCTTATAAAGGCATCCGTCATCGCCGGGGTTTACCTGTGAATGGTCAACGAACCAAAACCAACGCCCGTACTCGTAAAGGCAAGAAACGTACGATTGGATTGGGCAAAGGTACAGTGGAAAAGAAAGGATAATTAATTGGCTAGTCAAAAAGATACAGTAAAGAAAAAATCTAAAAAGAAATCCGTTGAACCGAACGGCGTTGCGCATATTAAAGCAACTTTTAATAATACACACATCACGTTAGCAGACAGTTATGGTAATGTGGTTGCCTGGGCTACAGCCGGCACATCCGGCTTTAAAGGTTCACGTAAAAGTACTGCCTATGCTGCTACCATGGCTGCACAAAAAGTAGCTGCTAAAGCGATGGGCTTGGGCTTAATGAGAGTGGATGTGCGCGTTAAAGGACCAGGATCAGGACGTGAATCTGCTATTCGCGCCTTAGCAGTAACTGGCTTGGAAGTGCTTTCCATTAAAGACGTGACACCATTGCCTCATAACGGATGCCGACCACCTAAAAAGCGTCGTGTATAGGAGGAGATAAATTTATGGCAAAATTAAAAACACCCAAGGGAAAACTTGTTCGCAAGTTCGGTGAAAATATTTTTGGTAATCCAAAATTTGACCGGATTTTAAACCGCAAACCATATAAAGCTGGCCAGCACGGTCAAACAAGACGCCGTAGACTTTCCAATTACGGAACTCAGCTCAGGGAAAAACAGAAAATCAAAGTCTTATACGGAGTGCTGGAAAAACAATTCCGGAATTATTTTGAAAAAGCAGATAAAATGGTTGGTGAAACCGGTACAAATTTGATGCAGCTCCTTGAACAGCGTTTAGATAATGTTGTATATCGTTTGGGGTTTGCTCCAACAAGACCTGCTGCAAGACAATTGGTAAACCATGCACATTTCCTGGTGAACAATCGTAAAGTGAATATATCATCTTATAATGTGAAACCTGGTGATATGATCCAAGTGCGTGAGAGCAGTAAAAAAATGGACATTATCCTTGATTCCATGAAACGCATCAAAGGTGACCTTGATCTGCCTTGGTTGGAATTGGATAAAGCAAAAATGACCGGCAGTGTGATAGCATTCCCTGAACGTGAAGATATGCACATACTTGTGAATGAGCAGCTGGTCGTCGAATTATATTCAAAATAATTAACAGAAAGGCATTATATAAATGGCTAATAAACTGAATATTCAAGTTCAAGTTGATGATAAAAATCTTACGGACACAAAAGGCACGTTTTCATTGCAGCCTTTGGATAGAGGGTATGGAATTACGTTGGGTAACTCACTGCGTCGTGTTTTGTTGACATGCATTCCTGGCGCAGCAATCACAAATATTCGTATCGATGGGGTCCAGCATGAATTCTCAACAATTAAAAACGTCCGTGAAGATGTTGCTGATATTATTCAAAACTTAAAAGGCGTACGTTTCAAATTGATGGAAAATAATCCAGATAAAGTGAATCTAACCATTAAAGGTTCTGGAAAATTCACAGCCAAAAATATACAAAAAGCCAGTGATCAATTTGAGATACTAAATAGTGATCATTATATCACCGAGTTGAACAAAGACACAACATTGGATATCGAATTACGTATCGGTATTGGTAAAGGTTATGTTCCTGCTGAAGAGAATGAATTACCGAATGCTCCAGTTGGTACACTGGCAATTGACAGTATTTTTAATCCTGTTACAAAAGTAACATTTGATGTGAGCCCGGTACCTGGCGCTAAAGAACCTATCGAAATCCTGACTATATCAGTTGAAACAGATGGTTCTATCACACCAAAAGATGCTATCAGTCATGCTTCATCTATCTTGATCGATCATTTAAAATATGTTCAAGCGATTGCAAGTCCTGAAGTATTAGAAGTATCTGAAGGCGTTAGCGAAGAAGACTTAAAAGTCAGATCATTGCTGAAGCGCACTATTGATGAAATGGAACTTTCAGTTAGGAGTCACAATTGCCTCCAAGCAGCTGGAATTAAATTCATCTTTGAGATGGTGAAAAAGGAAGAAGGTGAAATGTTGAAGTACAAGAACTTTGGACGTAAATCCCTAACAGAACTTGTTGAAAAACTGGATGAAATGGGTTTGCACTTTGGCATGGATGTAGATACATACTTGAAAGATCCCGCGTAAACATGGCAAAAAATAATCAAGATCGCAAATTGGGTGTAAACCCGGCACACCGCCGGGCGATGCTCATGAATCTGGCTGAAAATTTAATTAAGCATAAACGTATCAAGACAACAGATTCCCGGGCAAAAGCACTACGGGAATACATTGAACCCATGATTACAAAAGCAAAAAAGGGTGATCTGAACTCACGCCGCATGGTGTTGAAAAAACTGCATAAAAATGCAGTACAGACACTGTTTGATGAAATCGGGCCGGTATATGCTGATCGTCCAGGTGGATATACTCGGATTATCAAACTTGGTTTTCGCAATGATGATAAAGCTGCCATGTCTTTGATCGAATTTGTTGACTTCGAAAGCGGAGGAGAAACAGCTGTTGCCAAAAATGAAAATGAGAAAGCTGAATAGTTGATTTGATCAAGCGAGTTCACAATCCTTTGAGGGCAGTTCTATTGACTGCCCTTCTTTTTATCAGTCATGATCGAATTGCTGCTGGAATAAATCAGTTCGATGAACGCTGTCTTTGGGTAGTCCGTAATACCATGACCAGTGAGCAAGCCATTGATGAAATGATTGAGTTTGCAGATGAAAATGGATTTAATAATCTCTTAGTTCAGGTCCGCGGCAGGGGTGATGCTTATTACCGATCGCAGTTAGTACCCAGGAGTGCACTATTGCTGGATCCCTTTTTTGATCCATTGGCTTATATTATTGATCGAGCTCATGCAAAGGGACTAAATGTTCATGCCTGGGTCAATGTTTACTTAGTTTGGTCTACGGAAAACCGACCCCGTGCGTTGCATCATGTGTATAATGGTCATTCTGACTGGATTGATACTAATGGCAATGACACTGCAACATTATTCAATAAGGAAAATGAGATCGCTGGAGAGGGATATTTTTTAGCTCCACATCATCCAAAAGTAAACAAACATCTATTAGCTATTTTTAGAGAATTGACAGCATTATACGAATTGGATGGACTGCATTTGGATTATATTCGTTTTCATGATGCAGAATATGGAAATAATGTAGATGCAAAAACGTATTATTATCAGAATAGATATAATCATAATAAACCTGTTTTTGATAATGAAAATAATATTGAATGGGATACCTATCGCAGATCGGCCATTACAAACCTCATAAAAGAGACAAAACAAATGCTTTTGGATGTGCGTCCGGACTGTAAACTATCTGCAGCTGTAAAACCAAATCTACCTATGGCCAGGAATCGCTATTTTCAGGAATGGGATGTATGGCTGGCAGCCGGTTATATAGATTGGGTAATGCCAATGAATTATACTCCGGATATTAGCAAATTTGCTGAAAATATTGATATTATATACGACCATCTGCCCAGGAAATACAGGGACAGGATCATTATGGGCATTGCTTTATATAATCAAGATGAATTGGCAGCGATAGATAAAATCAGATATACAGAGATCACCAATTTCAAAGGTATCTCACTTTTTTCTTACAATGTTATTGTTGATGAACCAGATTATGCTCGCCAGTTATTTAAGTAACTGTATTATTGATTTAATCTGAATTCAGGCTATACCCTTTTTGAGTGTAGGGAGGAATAGCATAAATTCACGATTAATTTCAGGAGAAAAAATGTCCAAAGTGATTCATGCTCCCAAGGGGAGTAAACTCACCTGTAAGAACTGGCAGATCGAAGCGCCTTACCGCATGATCCAGAATAACCTGGATCCGGATGTGGCTGAAAACCCCGATGAACTTATTGTGTATGGAGGGAAGGGAAAAGCAGCTCGAAACTGGGAATGCTTTGATGCTATCCTCGACACATTAAAAAGACTTGAGCCAGATGAAACCCTCCTGGTGCAATCCGGGAAGCCGGTGGGCGTGATCCGTACGCATACTACCTCTCCCCGGGTATTGATCGCCAATTCTAACTTGGTACCCGAATGGGCCAACTGGGCACATTTTAACGAACTAGATCAAAAGGGCCTCATAATGTATGGTCAAATGACAGCTGGTTCATGGATCTATATTGGTACACAGGGAATTCTGCAAGGAACATTCGAGACGTTTGCTGCGGCTGCCAAACAGCATTTTAACAGCGATCTAACAGGAAAATTTGTATTAACTGCCGGACTGGGTGGTATGGGTGGCGCTCAACCGCTTGCGGTGACCATGAACAACGGTGTAACAATCTGTGTTGAAATCGATCCACATCGAATTCAACGTCGTTTAGAGACTAAATACCTGGATGTGGCCTCAGAATCCCTGGTTGACGCCCTAACGTTAGCCCGAGACGCCGCAGCGAAGGGAGAGCCGTTATCTATTGGTTTGTTAGGAAATGCAGCCGATATTGTGCAAAAAATCGCTAAAATGGGTATTGTACCGGATATGGTCACCGATCAAACCTCTGCCCACGATGAGTTGGACGGTTATATTCCTAATGGCATGTCTTACGAGGAAGCCCTTGATCTGCGAAAGTCTGATCCGGGCAAATATATTAAAGAAAGTTTTCGTTCCATGGCCGAACATTGCCAGGGTATGCTCGATCTGCAAAAGATGGGTGCTATTACTTTTGATTATGGAAACAACCTCCGTGGACAGTCCAAGAAAGCAGGAGTGGAAAATGCGTTCGATTTCCCGGGGTTTGTGCCGGCCTATGTCCGTCCATTATTCTGTGACGGCAGAGGACCTTTTCGCTGGGTAGCGCTTTCCGGTAATCCAAAGGATATTTATAAAACAGACGATAAAATTCTGGAAATGTTTCCCGAGGATGAAACATTGACGCGTTGGATTAAAATGGCTAGGGAAAAAGTCCAGTTCCAGGGATTGCCATCGAGGATATGCTGGCTGGACTATACACAACGTGTTAAGTTTGGCGTGGAATTAAATCGCATGGTAGCCAGTGGAGAATTATCCGCACCCATCGTTATTGGTCGTGATCATCTTGATACGGGTTCTGTGGCATCACCTTATCGAGAAACAGAAGCCATGAAGGATGGTTCAGATGCTGTTGCGGACTGGCCGTTGCTCAATGCGCTGGCGAATACAGCCAGCGGTGCTACCTGGGTGTCCATTCACCAAGGTGGCGGCGTAGGCATGGGTCTGGCCATTCATGCCGGTCAAGTCATATGCGTTGATGGGTCACCTGAAATGGAAGAACGTGTAAAGAGAGTCCTAACAACTGACCCGGCAACGGGGTTGTTTCGTCATGCAGATGCAGGATACGAACAAGCTATCGAAAATGCGAAAAAATGGGATGTTGATATTCCCATGATGAAATGATCCTTAAAAACATCGGTCAATTAACATCATATAACCCCGATTCAGGGGAAGTTGAAACTACTTCGAACACTTCATTGACTATCGATGGAGATAGAATAGCAGAAAACAGCAATGGTGAGGCGATTGACTGTGGTGGATCCCTCGTCACTCCTGGATTTGTAGACCCCCATACGCACTCTGTATTTCTTGACAGCAGGGAAGAAGAATTTGCCTTGCGTCTGTCAGGAGTTTCATATGAGGAGATTGCAGCTCAAGGAGGAGGTATTAATGCCAGCATCAATGGCGTAAGAAATGCTTCAAAAGAAGAGCTGATCAAACGGGTTTCCAAACGAATGGACCGCTTCCTAAAACAAGGTACAACCACTGTAGAATGCAAAACCGGATATGGTTTAGATACAAAGTCGGAATTGAAATCACTTCAAGTAATACATGAAGTAAATGAAAGCCACGAAATTGATATAATCCCTACATTTTTAGGTGCTCATGCATTTCCACCAGAATTTGCAGATGAACATGAGGGCTATGTGGATCTGCTGTGTGCTGAAATGATTCCAGCTGTGGCGGAACAGGGAATTGCTGTATTTTGTGATGTATTCTGTGAAAATGGGTACTTTAATGTAGATCAATCCCGGCGCATATTTAAAACAGCCAAGAATCATGGTTTAACACCGAGATTACACGCCGATGAATTCGAGGATTCAGGAGCGGCTGAACTGGCTGCAGAAGTGGGAGCAGTGTCAGCAGATCACCTCATGGCAGTCAGTACTGCTGGTTTGGAAAAAATGGCGGAATATGGTGTAACAGCCACTTTACTGCCGGGAACCACATTTTTCCTCGGTAAAGACACCTATGCTCCCGCCCGAAAATTGTTGGAAAAAGGGATCGATGTTGCTCTGGCAACGGATTTCAACCCCGGCAGTTGTCAAATTCAATCCATGCCTTTTATCATTTCTCTGGCCTGTATCCATTTGGGGATGACAGTAGAAGAGGCATTTGCGTCTGCCACGTATTATTCTGCCAAAACCTTGAATTTAGAAGGTGAGGTAGGCTCCATCGCTATCGGCCGCAAGGCCGATCTCATCATTTGGGACGTAGAAATGCTTATGAATATTCCCTATAACGTGACAGATATGTCCATCAAAATGGTCATTAAGAATGGAAAAGCGATTGACTTGTGAGAGTGAGTCGTGTAAACTTGCGCCTGTTCTTACAACATGATGATTATAAAACACACTAAATCACTATTGCTCGCTCTTATCTTGGTCTTCAGTATCGAGGGCCTTTGGGCGAATTATGCCTTTTACCGTACCATTACGAATACATGTAAATCTTACCGGGTCAAAACCCAAGATGGTGAAATGTATTTTGGCAAGGAAGAAACAACAAAAGATAAATTTTATCTTACAGTTAACAGTAACAGAAACAATTTTGAGATGGCCCTTATAGTCGGTTTTGTGTCTGTAGGCCAAGCAGTGAAACATCAACGCTACTTGGTGCAGACAGGGTTGATAGAAAAATCAACCGAACCGAAAACGGTCCATGTCACTGTTAATGTTCCAGTAACACGGGATGATATGGTTATTTCCGCCAGTGCCACTGCGGAACAAGTGGTTGAACTGGCAGATGGTAAGATCGATTCTGCCGAGTTTGTGCGTTTAATCAAAAATTCAATGGTCACACTATAGGAGGTCTCCATGGATCCATTTGGAATTGAATCAACCTTATTGAATTACTTACGAGCCATTGGCTGGTCCATCGCAGCTGCGATTGGCTTTTCGTTTGGCGTCGGTTTGGCTATTAAGGTGTTCGATTGGCTCTCCACCGATATTGATGAGTGGGAAGAGATCAAAAAAGGCAACATGGGAGTTGCCTTGATCTTTGTTTCTCTTATCGTTATGGTGGGTGTTCTCGTCTATAAAGTTATTTAGTACGAGACAATAAAAGAGTTTTTTTAACGGGGATTGGTCCGTCCAATTCCCGTTTTTTATATAAGAATATATATTATCACCACACCCACGATCGTATTCACAAAATTTACCCCATCATTATCCAGCCATTTGAAACCTTTTAAGTGGCTGGTATGCATTTGGCAGTGCATTCTTTTTTCAGTTTCTTTACCGCAGGCTGAACAGGTGAACTTGGCTTGAATACTGCCACCTAAAACGGAATCCACAAAGCTACCAACAAACCCAGCTACCAATATCCACTCAACAGAAACTGCTCCACCAGTTACCGCTCTACCAATTAGAGCTATAACACCCGCCCCAAAAATTGAACCAACAAAACCTAAAAGTGTCACCCCACCGGAAGTGCCTTTTATTACTGTTTTAAAATTCAAAATATGACGAGGATCCTTTTTGCTGAAAAAGCCGATCTCTGTTGCCCAGGTGTCAGCTGTGGCAGCAGAGATAGCGCCCAAGAACATTATATAAGCCAGATCAAAAGGCTGAAAGAAATTTACAATGGCAATGATCATGGGTATTCCGCCGTTGGCTAATACCTGCAGCACATCCCTATTCGAGCTCTTTTGTGTGGTTTCAGCGGACTTTTTCCCCAATTTTGATAGTAGGGATGATAAAATAAAAAAAGCCAGGATAGGGGCGATCCACTGGACTCCTCCAGTTCCAAAGATGAAAATGCCCATGACAAAGGCAGTTGCAGTTCCGCCGCCATTCAATGAACGCAGTTTATGAGCCAGAAAAAAGATCGCTGCAGATCCGACCATCCAGAGCAGTAGAGCCGGCAACGTCCCGTGAGTGTAATTGATGAGATATATCTCATAGGAAATAGCTGTCACTAATGGCACCGAAAAGTTGTCAGACCCTTTATTGCTAGCGGCTTCGGCCAAGGTCGCCGCCATTCCTGTAAATGCTGCGCAGCCAATCAACACTTCCAAAGGCAGAAAAAACGCTGCATCAAAGAACCAGGCAAAAAAGTCTGTGCCCACATAAATGATCAGCGTAGTGGAGAGGAACATAGCCGCGCTGCCCTGGAGGGACTTTTCATCTTCCCATAAACGGAATTTTAAAGGTCGTTTTTCATGTTCGCCAACAAAAGATGCTAATGTATCGGCGAAGGTCATGACCAGCATGGACAGGATCAAGGTAATGGGCTTTTCCCAGAAAAATGCTGCTAAAATGAGGAATGCGATGGGGAAGTAGACCGTGCCGAACGTCTTCCGCTGCGTATCATGCATGCCCTTGAATGCATCAATATTTAATGCAGCAGCATTCACCACAATAAAAATGGCCGCCAGGGTTATTGGCTGAATATTCGATCTGAATATGAGGGGACAGCAGGCAACCATGATCCCCACGATAACATGGACCATCTTACGGCTGGCTTCCGGGCCCCATTTTAACTTTGAGCGTACGAATTCGGCTATGCCTATCAAAAAGAATATGAACACAAAAAAAACGCCAAAGGTGATCCATTCGCTTTCGTAGGGCTGAAAAAGGGGCATTTCCATGGAAAAATCTACATAGCCCATGGTAAAAATGTGCATTGTAAGATGAATGTTTTGTAGAATCACCCTCAAAATTCATTAAAATTGAAACATAAAATGACCCCAAAGATCTCCCGCCGCCAATTCATTAAAGCCGGAACAGCCGCCGCCGCCGGTTTGGCTATTGTCCCGGCAAGTTCAATTTTGAAAATCGGAGCCAATCGAAGCGGCGAAAAAGTTATTGTTATCGGCGCCGGATTAGCCGGGCTTTCCTGTGCCTATGAATTAAATAAAGCCGGTTTTGATGTAACCGTACTGGAAGCACGCACCCGTCCCGGAGGCAGGGTGCGGACCTATCGTGATCCCTTTGCTGATAATTTATACGCTGAAATGGGTGCCGAATATGTGGATTCCAGCGATGAATATGCCCGCAAATATTGTAAAGAATTTGGTCTGGATATACTGCCGGCAAAGCAATATGACGGTATTTACGTACGCGGCAAGAAATACGGAATGGCTGATTTCAAGGCCATGAAACAAATATTGCCTTATAAAGGGACGGTTGGCGGAAAGCTGTTCGGCCAGGAATTTGAATTTGTCCGTCATTGGGTGGAAAAGATCAAGGATCCCAAGAATATACCAGAGGATGTCCTGGATCTTGACAACATGAGCGCTGCCCAGCTTTTAAGGAAAGAGGGTGCACCGCGAGACATCATTGATCTATATAAGTATACGAATGCAACAGAAAGTACCTGCACCCCTGATCAAATGTCTGCCTTGAACATGGTCTTTAATTTCTATACAGCTGCTTTTAGCGAGGATACAGTTGAAGGCCGGATCTTCGGCGGCAATGATCAATTACCAAAGCGCTTTGCCAAGGAAATAGCAGCAAATTTGAAATATAACTGTCCAGTGAAAAAGATAAGCCACAGTAAATCTGGTATTGAAGTCACATTTGAAGAAAACGGAAAATTGACTTCCATTTCAGCTGACAGGTGTATCATCGCCATGCCCTTGACTATTCTGCGGAAAACGAAAATCACTCCTTATTTTTCCGATGAAAAGATGCACTGTATCCGCAAGCAGTCCTATGGGGAAGTCATGAAGATCGCCATGCAGTTCAAGCGCCGTATTTGGGATGAACAGGGCAGTGTGGGCCAACGTGTGTTCACTGATACTGACCTCCGCCGAGTCTATCATTTTTCCATTGACCAGCCGGGACCGCGGGGAATCCTGTTATCGTTTACATCCGGATCTTCAGCAGCAAAACTCGGAAAAATGAGCCAGAAACAGCGCATGCGTGTGGCTAGGGAAACGGCGACTGAACTTTGGCCGGAAACTCCCCAACTCTGGGAATCGGGAATTTCCAAGTACTGGAATGAGGATCCCTGGATGCAGGGCAGTTATACCTATGTAAGCCCGGGACAGTGGGATTTTATTGATATCCTGGCACAACCAGAAGGCAGGGTGCATTTTGCCGGTGAACATACGTCCGAATTTCATTCATCCATGAATGGCGCCATTGAGTCAGGTGTGCGCGCCAGCAAGGAAATTATTGAAGTGTAATGGGCACCCACGAATACAATATTGATTCACGGAATGATGAGATCCTTATTTATGTCAATGGGGAGATCGTACCACGCAGCATAGCTAAAGTGTCGGTCTTTGACAGTGGCTTTTTACTGGGTGATGGTGTGTGGGAAGGGATCCGTTATCACAATAAACAATTGGTACACAAGGATGAGCATTTTAAGCGACTTTTCGCAAGTGCTGCAGCCATCGGAATGGATATAGGTAAAACAGAGCAAGAATTGGAAGGAATAATCGTTTCTACTCTGGAAGCCAATAACATGGAATCGGATATTCATCTTCGCTTTATCGTTTCCCGCGGAATGAAAAAAACACCTTATCAGCATCCCAAAGTGAATGTGGGCGGACCTACCATTGTGGTGATTCCGGAATACAAAATTGCAAGTGAGGATGTGAAAAAGACAGGGATAAGTTTGGGAACAGTAAGCATCCGCAGGGGAACTTCAAAAACGCAGGATCCAAAATGGAATACGTTGAGCAAACTGAATTGCATTGTGGCCTGCATTGAAGCAGATCGGTTAGGATTTGACGAAGGATTGATGCAGGATGTGAATGGCTACGTGTCCACATGCAATTCAACTAACTTTTTCATTGTGCGCCAAGGCGAAGTGTGGACGTCCACCGGGGAATATTGTTTGAATGGCGTCACTCGCGGTAACATCATTCGCTTGTGTAAGGAAAATGATATTCCTGTCTTTGAACGAAATTTCCATGTGGAAGATTGCCACAGTGCACATGAAGCATTTGTTACTGGTACCTTTGCCGGAGTGATTCCTGTGGTGGAAATTGATGAACATGGGATCTCCGGCGGTATAAGAGGGGAATTAACAAAGCGGCTCCAAAACATTTATAAAAAAGACATCGATACATTATACCCACCCAGTGACTAAACACATTGCCATGTGGTCCGGTCCGCGGAATATATCTACGGCCATGATGCGTTCTTTTGAGAATCGCCCGGATACTTTCGTATCCGATGAACCTTTTTACGGATATTATTTAAATAATACGGATATAGACCATCCCGGTAAAAAAGAGGTTTTGCGATCCATGGAATATGATTGGGATAAAGTAGTGGATTACATCACCGGAATTATCCCTGAAGGAGCATCATTATGGTATCAAAAACATATGGCTCAGCATAATCTGCCGGGAGTGGATCTTTCATGGATCAGTCAAGTGACAAATTGCTTCCTCATTCGCGATCCAAAAGAAGTTATTTTATCCTATAGTAAAAAATATGAGGTGGCCCGTTCAGAGCTTTTGGGCTTTTCCCAGCAGGTAGAATTATATCGTAAAATAACAGAAGAGATCGGCGAAGATCCGATTATCATTGAGGCCAGAGATGTATTGCATGATCCAAAAGATATTTTACAGAAATTCTGTGAAGCAGTAGGAATATCATTCATGGATGAAATGTTATCG
>PAWC01000060.1 GCA_002713385.1 Fidelibacterota bacterium | reverse complement strand
TATGAAGAGCAAGATGCAACAAACATCTGAATTAGGTTCTGATTGGTGGAATGACTCCAATGATCATGAGGAACTGCAACATGCTGTGAATGAAGGAGCAGTTGGCGCAACTTCTAATCCTGTTATCACATGTGCTACTGTAAAAAACCTCCCAGATGTTTGGTTACCGGTAATAGACAAAATGATTGAGTCCAATTCTACAGGGTCTGAAGATGATATACTTTGGGGTCTGATTGATGAAGTGGGTAAAAAAGCTGCAGATATTTTGCAGCCTGTTTATAAAAAGACACATGGTCAAAAAGGAAAATTATCCTTACAGGTTAATCCAAAGTATTACAGAAATTCTGGTTTAATGTTTGAGCAGGGTAAATATTTAGCTTCTTTAGCTCCAAATATTGCTGTTAAATGTCCTGCCTTACCTGCAGGTATTGCAGCGCTAGAAAAACTAACGTCAAATGGTATATGTATCAATGCTACTGTAAGTTTTACTGTAGCTCAAGCTGTCGCAGTTGCAGAAGCAGTTGAAAGAGGGTTAGATGAAGCAGAAAAGAATGGTTTTAATATTGAAAATCTTACTCCTTATGTAACCATTATGGTCGGTCGCATTGATGATCATTTAAAACGTATAAATCAAAGTGAAAATAATGAAGTGGAGCCTGAAATAATAGATTGGGCATCCATTGCTGTATTCAAAAATGCATATAAAATATTTCAAGAAAAAGGATATCGTTCCAAGCTTTTAGCGGCAGCATTTCGTAATCATATGCATTGGTCTGAGCTAGTTGGCGGAGACATTGTTATTAGTATGCCTTATGAATGGTGGAATAAATTCAATGCATCAGATATTGAAGTAATAAATAGGATTAATGATCCTGTTGATTCGGAAATCATCGACAAATTATCTAAAAATTTTAATGATTTTAATCGAGCTTTTAATGAAGATGGTATGACAATAGAAGAATTTGAATTTTTTGGTGCTAGTAAACATACAATGGATACTTTTTTAAATGGATATGATGAATTTATCCAAATTATTCGTTCTCGTATGATAAATAGATAAAGGGAATTATGAGTTTAATAACACAATTTCGGGAAAAAGATTTTAACACGGGATTTAACCACTATGAAGGTGTATTCGAAAAAACAGGGATTTATTTTGATATATTATTGATGGATGAAAATAATAAAACAGAAATATGTGATGCTGAAAATGAAACAGCTATCGTAATAATTAACGGTACAGGAAATATTGAATATGAAGATTCGAATATTTTCTTTAATCGCGATAACTGGATCGAACATGATCCGACTGTAGTCCATTTGGCGCCCAATGAAAGTGCTATAATTAGTGCTACTACTGCAACGAAAGCAGCTATAGTTAAAACACCAAATTCAAATGCATTTAAAGGTAGGATCTATACCCCTGCAGATATTGATACAGAACATCGAGGAAAAGATCAGCTGGATAATACATGTTACCGATTAGTCCGATTGGCATTTGATAGAACTATTGCACCACCACAATCTAAATTGGTTATAGGTGAAGTTTTGAATTTTCCTGGCAAGTGGAGCAGCTATCCACCGCATCACCATTCACAGCCAGAAATATATTATTACGAATTTTCGCCACAATGGGGATATGGCCATGGTGAACTGGGTGAAGATGTATATAAAATAAAACATGGTGATATGTTACAAATCACTGATAGCAGAGTTCATAGCCAGACGGCAGCACCTGGTTTTCATATGTACTATCTTTGGACCATTAGACATCCAAATGAAAATCCATATGATGGTTTTACCTACATAAAACCTTTTGAAAAGATGCTGGATTGATAAATGACATTAAATTTTTACAAGTATCTATTATTTGTTACCATAATTATATCCAGATTCAGTTTTAGTCAGGATATTGAATATTATTGGTCTGGTGCAATTTCTGATAACAGCACCACTATTGTTTTTGCTACAAGCTCTGAGGCAAAAGTAAAAATTCAATACAGCGATGATTCAAGGTTTAGAAAACGAACAAAATTCTCCAAAACTGTTAATACAGATACGGAGTTAAATTATTTTTCGAAAATCGCACTTGATGATCTTAATCCGAATACAGATTATTATTATAGATTTAGTGTAAATGGAATAATTAAAAAAGATAAAGATTTGATGGGACGATTCAAAACACCATCCGATGAACCATTTTCATTTAAAGTTACATTAGCAACATGTGCAACAACTGGATCAAACAACCCTGTCTTTGATAGGATCAGGGAAGAGGAATCATTATTTTATTTAATGTTGGGTGATTTCCATTATGGAAATATTTATAAAGATTGTGAACAAAATTTTTTAGCACACTATAGATCGGTTTTAGGATCAAAGAAACAATCAAAATTATATCAGAGTACACCTATAGCTTATATGTGGGACGACCATGATTATGGTCCGAATAACAGTTCCGGCCTATCACCTAATCAAGATGGAGATATTGCTTGCCAAAGTGAAGCGCGGCAAGCATATCAGTCCTACGTTCCGCACTACACACTTTCTTTTGGGCAAGGTGACACGCTTATTTCACAATCATTCAATATTGGTAGATTAAAATTTATTTTGTCGGATCTACGTTCTGAGAAAATAAGGCCCCTCTTTATTGGTGATTGTGAAACGCAAGATGCATCTGATTGTGAAAAAATCATGGCCGGGAGCAATTTTGGTACTCCTGATCATTTGCAATGGTTCAAGAATGAATTACTAGATGCAAAGAGGAAAAATCAAGCAGTAGTTTGGCTTTCAAGTTTTCCATTTATCAGTACACCAGATTTAAGCTGGTTCAATTGTGATGATGAAAATACAATTCAAACTGTAGAAGGTTTTGAATGTGATGATCATGATAATTGGGGATGGTATCCTGAAGAAAGAGAAAATATTGCCAACTTCATCAAAGAAAATGATATAGCTATTTGTATTGTTAGTGGTGATGCTCATATGAGTGCAATTGATGATGGTACCAATAGTGATTATGCTTCTGGAGGAGGAGCCCCCATACCTGTTTTTCACGCTGGTCCCCTAGATAGAACACCAAGCCTTAAAGGAGGTCCCTATTCCCATGGTAGGAGCGGAATAAGAGGCCAGTATGGCATTATGGATGTTTTAGATGATGGTGGAGATCAAATATGTATTACTTGGACTGTAAAAAACTATGAAGGTGAATTGGTTTACAACGAAATTGGTGAGATTATGCAGTATTCATTTTGTCTTCAATTATAGATGTCTACAATAAAATAAAAGATAAAATACTTATCACAATTATTCCAACCAAACCCTGAAATAATGTAGCAAGTGTGTGACAGCGAAGAGCAGTAGCTGTATCCATATTTGAAAATTGTGACACTACCCAAAAATAACTGTCATTCAAATGAGAAACGGTCATTGCGCCGCTTCCTATTGATAATACCACAAGAGATTTAGCCAAGGGACTCGTAAAGCCCATCGGATCAAGCAATGGAACTATCATTGCGGCAGTTGTAATGATAGCTACAGTTGAAGAGCCTTGAGCCGTTTTCAAAAAAGCTGCGATTAAAAAAGGAAGCACAATACCTATATCCCAATGGATCAAGAATTGACCAATACTATCACTAAGATCCGTCGCTCTTAAGATATGACCAAAAGCTCCACCCGCCCCCGTTATCAAGATGATTGAACCGCAGTTTAATAATCCATCAGAAACCCATTTAAATCGTTCTATTGATGATGGAACTGGAGTATTAATCAATGTTAATGTGACGCCAATCATTAATGCAACTACGGGATGACCTAAAAAAACAATAGATGATCTAAACATACCTTCATCTAGTGGAATAGCGGGATGCTCAACCACAGACTTTATGCTGATAAGTATGATGGGTATTATTATTGGAAGTAATGCCTGATACACTGATGGTAATGAACTTTCATCAGCTGTATGAACCTCACTCGTCTCAACATTAATTGTAAATTTAGAACAATAAAATGTAGCCCATAGCAAACCAACAATTGCTACAGGTATTGAAACAAAAATACCCAGTATCAAGACCAAACCTACATCTGCTCCAATTATTGAAGCAGCAGCAAGTGGTCCCGGTGTTGGAGGAACAAATACATGGGTTGTATATAGTCCAGTTGCTAATGCGATACTCAATACTGCAAGAGAGACACCAGTGCGTCTATTCAGTGCCCGATTTAGTGTTGAAAGTATAATAAAACCGGAATCACAAAATACGGGAATTGACACGATAAATCCGGTTAAACTCATTGTTATATGGGATTTTTCCTCACCAAATAATTTTAAAAAAGATTCTGCAATAGCATTTGCTCCACCGCTTCGCTCCAAGAAGATACCGATGATTGTTCCCAAAGCAATAACGATACCTATGCTTTTAAGTGTTCCTCCAAATCCTTCAGTCAAGTTATTAATAATGGTTGTAGAGTCCAGACCTCCAAGAAATCCCATTGCTAAAGATGCCACAAGAAGTGTTAAGAATGGATGGATCTTTAATCGTGTTGTAGCGACAATAATGAAGACTATAACTAAAACTAAATAAATAAAGTTTGACATGATAATATTAATCTTTTAATAATAATCAGATATAGATAATATTTATCTCATTAACGCTTTAATTGTTGCATTGGATTTTGCCAGGCGATCACTTAGTAATTGTACAATATATGTATGGAGTTCGGCTGCTTTTTCCGGTGCTTCCATATTGAGTTTTTTAAAATTATCTTTGGATAAGAAGTAGATTATACAATCCTCATCTGTAATAACTGATGCGGATGCTTTTGATCCAAGATACAGGCTTACTTCACCTACAACCGTTCCAGGGCCCATGGATTTTAGACGAATATTATCGCCTGTCCCGGTGTCAAGCTGAACTGTGATACGCCCTGATTCAAGGAAATAGATACCACCAGGATCTTTTCCCTGTTCTATGATCGAGATGTCTTTAGAAATTTCCTTATGCTCAAAATATTCGATCAGGTCTGCGAATCGCGTTTTGAAAAAATCCTTTTCACCGCTATCAATGGCCAGTTCTTCATTACTCAACAGATCATGGATAATCTGATCTTCACACCATTCAAGCCCGTAATCAAGATCAATAAATGATTGAAATATATTGTCCGGGTCTGGTAATAAACCTTCAACAGAAAACTGATGTTCCATTTCATCATTCAATGAACAAAAGAGAACTTTAAAACCATTATTCTCTGCCATGATACGTAATTTGTTAAAACTGTTTATTGTTGAAGAGTCTATGCCGGTTACCTGGCCAAAATTGAAGATCAAATATTTAAGATCAGATTGGTCTGTATTATCGAGTCTTTCTTGTACCCGTTCTAAAAGACGATTAGATGTTCCAAAAAAGATGAATCCTTGGAGTGGCAGGATGAAGATTTGATCACCTTTATCATTCATGAACTCCTTAAGTTGTTCTGATCGTTCTACATTGCTGTGGTAGGTTTTTCCTGAAAGTTCATATTTGATCACTTCTACTTTAGAGTAATTAATCACAAATAATATCACAGATAAAATAAGCCCAATGAAAATCCCTTCCAGAAAGCCAACTGCTCCAATAACAACAAGGATCAGAACGATGATGAAATAATCAGCTTTTGAGATCCGATGCCATGTATCATAAAGCCAATCTGTTAAGAACAATAGACCCAGGTTGAATATCAATCCTCCAAGAATGACCTTTGGAAAAACTGACAAAATCTTGGCACCAAAGATTAATGTCAGTACACACATTCCCGCCACGATGAGATTGCTTAATTTTGATTTCACACCCATATTATAATTCATGGTGGATTCGCTCAAGGTCATATAACCAGCAGATCCACCACCAAAACCAGCCAGGATGTTACTTAACCCATTTATTTTCAATTCTCGGTCAAGATCCACATCATCCTTAATGGTGAGCTCTAAACCGCTATAATTGAAAAGAAGAGAAATAGCATTTAATATCAGCATGGTGCCAATGGTTGGGAATTGCGCAAAATACAAATTCCACTGGAACGAGTTTAAATAAGCTAGTGGCAGTCCGGGAAACAATCCGCCCTCCGGAAATGGACCCAATAAATATCCTCCATTTTCCAGACTTGCAAACGTTGATCCATTTAAAAATGCAGAACCATAAAAGACTGCAATACCAATGAGAAGAATTCCGGGTAAAAGCAAATAGTGACTGATGTAACGGTCAGCGACCAGCAGTACCACGCCAAACAATACACCCGGCCACCATTTGATGAGCATAGCTGGATCAACTAGAGCTGCAAGATTAGAAAAAATGAGATTGAGCTCTGTCATCATACTGAATGAAAATTGAACAATAAGCCATCCAGTCCCAGCTAGGAATCCACCTACAACAGGAAAGGGGATAAAACGCACTAGTTTGCCCAATTTGAATTGACCCAGGATAAAGAAAAATACACCGACTAATACTGAAGTAACACCAATTGCCACGAACATGTATTCAAATAATTGCTGGCCTGTCCAATCTGAACCTGCTGAACCGATGATTGTTGCTGCCATAAGTGCAAGGATGGCAATGGGAATATCTTGCGGGGCGATCAAAATCACTGGATTCTTTGAAGCAAATGCCGAAAATAATGCAAATATCAAAGACGCTACTAATAGAATGCCGATTCCTTGGGGTAAATAGGGAGTAAGTGGTCCAATAAAAACCAGGGCACTCAATGCCATAGCTGAAATAATACATATGATACCGTTAACTGAACCGGCAATAAGGCTTGGAAGGATATCTGAAAATGGAGATTTATTCGGCATCTGTTTCTCTAAAGTGCAGTTAAACTATAAAGAACTATTTAATAAGAGGAGATTTATTTTTCAGGATTTAATCCCATTGTATCCATGTATTCAATTTTGTACGAATTTAATAAATCTATTATCTCTGTTCGCTGTTTGATCAATTCATAGATCAAAGTTCGTTTCTTATAAAAAACAGATATAAAGCGCAGATGTTGGCGATAATCGCGAACACGATTGATATACTGAAGAACAAAATTGCCACTGGGGATCAACGATAGTGCATAAATGAAGGTCCAAATGAAACTACCAGTGAGAGATGCAAAAATGATGATTTCAATGGGATAATAAATTAAAAAAATAATGGTTCCAGACAACATTTTCCATGGGGCAATTTCTGCTTTGTGTTGTACAAAATGACGGGCATACCAGCGGGGTAATTTATAGGGAATCACATTATTGATCAGTCCATAAAGATAAATAGGGAACATAATTATTATGTATGAAATTGCTTTTGTTCTTTCCCAAAAAGTAACCCTGCTACTTGCAGGATCCAAAAATTCATCCTTAATCTGCAAACGATTGAGAAGCCGCTGGTAGAGGTTCAGCTTCCCATTAAATTCATTTACTTTCAACGGTTCATTTTCATAATACCATTCCACCGCATTGATAAGCCCTTTGGTCACAGAAAAATCATCTGCCTTGTTATCAGTCTCTAAACCCAGATCAACAGCCAATTCTTGTTTGTAAATTCTTTCCAGTGCTTCAACGATCTCCTGCATTTCCAAGTCTTTAAGATTGATGGTGAGTTTGGATAATGCTGTTTCAATCTGTTCAGTTACTAGATGTACAGCTTCTTTTTCATCCCGCTCATATACGTCCCGAAAATCAGTTAATTGTATTGGTTGCCCAAACCGAGTAGAAACATCGCTGCGAAAATTTATAGCGTTTGTATAATTTAATCCTACAGGGATGATCTGCACACCTAACTGCCAATCATTTTCAGCTTCAGCACCAAACCCAATGCGCGCGGCTCCTGTTTTGATCTGACTCAATATGCGGTCACCAGTGGAAATGCCTTCAGGAAAAATAAGGAAAGCTTTATTATGTTTAAGAATCTCATACCCTTTAGAAAATGTCTCTTTATTTTGATCCATTTTACTGGGATCATCCACCTTACGATAAACAGGTACAATTTGGATCCGGCGTAAAAGCCATCCTGCAATCATATTATTGAAAAGGGTACTTTTAGCAAAAAAATGCAGTTTTCTTTTACATGTATATCCAATGATCATTGGATCCATCATCGTGTTGGGATGATTGGCAGTGAAGATGATGGGTACATCTTTTGCAATATAATCCACATTCTCTGCAGAAATTTTATTGAAAAAAGTTCTAATGGCCGTAATAGCCATTAATTTGATCAAAAAATACAGCATGTTTTACTCTTCGCAGATCGTTCGAATATAAAAAGGACTTGGATCCGGCAGTTCTCCTTTTTCAATGAGTTGTTGTAAATATTTAACGGAATAACTTGGTTTAGCCATGCTGTCATAATAATCGAAAATACCTTGAATGCGATCCGATTGAAACTTTAAACAATAGTGGGGAATATTTTGCAACACCGCTTGGGATTTTGGCATAAGGCTTAAGTTCTGGTTTTCGTAATAATAAGAGGGGTTATAAGATTCATCCCAGAAGGGATTTACATAATTTCGTAAATCAAAAACCCCTTCCAATTCCCATCCTCTCCCGGAACGTTTTAAATGTGTCGGACCGGCATTGCATAAATCTAAAGCAAGCTGAAATCCCTGAAAATTGCTTTCCAGGTCAGCATATGAGAATACTCCAGATGGGATCTTTCCCAGAATATTTTTCTCTCCGAATATCCCCATTGATATAGCCATTTGCATAGCTGCTTCTTCAGACTCTAACTGCTCAAGCGTTAAATTATATATCCTGTAATACAAATATCCCGATGCAGTAAAATGGGTTAATTTGTCCAAACCGATATAAATACCGCCAATATTGATAATTTCATCGATTTGTATCTTTAAACTGTAATCTTGGTATTGCTCAAGATTCTTAAACGGTAATTCTCTACGGAAGATGCTTTTCTTATAGCGTTCACTGATATGCGTTTCATCATTGGGGTATTTATCAATTTCGGCGGATTTCTTCAATTGCTTTTCCAAACGCGTATTTAGACCTATACCAAAATGTTTTAAAATTTTCCCGGCAGCCTCTTCGCAGGAACAGTCATTGTGATTTTTGTTAATTTCATCCAACGCTGCTTGAATTTCTGTATTGAATAATTTATTCAAATAGTGGGATTCATCATTTGGCAGTTGGTTCCAGGCCAGGTATTGATCGACTTCACCTGCAAAGATGGTAAGATTCATTATGATGATGGGCAGTACAATCTTCATGGGAACTATATCACTAAGTAGGAAAGTATGTAAGAACTGAATAGTTGGAAACTTCTTTTTGCTAAACCATATTCCTGAAAGGAATTTATATGAAGCAACTATGCATAATGCTCGTTTTGGCAGTTTTATTGATTGCCCAAAACGGCAAAGGAGAGAAAATAATGACTGAAAAAGTCCATAAATCTGCAGCAGAGTGGCAAACATGCCTGACGCCGGAAGAGTACCGTATACTGCGGGAAAAAGGCACCGAACGGGCGTTTACAGGCAAATATTATCATCACAAGGAAGACGGCAACTATATATGTGCTGCCTGCGAAAATGAATTGTTCAGTTCTGAAACGAAATACGATTCCGGCAGCGGTTGGCCTAGTTTTAGTGCAGCCATCGCAGAGGGTAAGATAAATTATAAAGAAGATAACTCTTTGGGAATGTTGCGGATTGAGATCTTTTGTGCCAAATGTGATTCCCATTTGGGACATTTGTTTGATGATGGCCCTCAGCCGACCGGGAAACGCTACTGTGTGAATTCAATTTCCCTGGATTTCAATAAGGCAAAATGAGTTATTATTCCGGAAAAAATATTCTGATCAGCGGTGCTGCCAGCGGCATTGGAAAGCTCATGGCCATGGAAATGGGAAAACTTGGTGGGAATATGTTATTATTGGATATTGATGCACTTGGGCTAGAATCACTCAAAAATGAGTTGGCTGAAAAAAATATACATTCCAAAATTTTTATATGTGATTTATCAAACCGTCAAAATATCTACACAACAGCACAACAGATAGGAGAAGTAGATATCCTGGTCAATAATGCCGGAATTGTCACTGGAAAAAATATTTTGGATGCCCAGGATGAAATGATCGAAAAGACTTTTCAAGTGAATATATTAGCCCATTTCTGGCTGGTTAAAAGTTTCCTCCCAGGTATGATAGAAAGAGATTCTGGACATATTGTAACTATTGCTTCCGCAGGCGGACTGGCCGCAACGCCACGAATGACAGATTATTGCAGTAGTAAATTTGCTGCCGTTGGCTTTGACGAATCATTACGATTGGAATTGAAAAAAATGGGGAGCAACGTATTAACAACTATCGTATGTCCTTTTTTCATTGATACCGAAATGTTCACCGGTGCCAAAACGCGCTTCAGTTTTTTATTACCCATTCTGAGAAAGGATTATGTTGTTAAGCGTATCATCAAAGCGGTTGCCAGGAAAAAGCGCAGATTAATCATGCCGCGTTTTATTTATACAATATTTCCATTACGACTATTACCATTTACTGTTCAAGATGTCATTCTGGATTTCTTTGGTGTCAATAAATCAATGGATGAATTTGTTGGCAAGGGAGAAAATGTTTAAGTTCTTAGCAACTTTTATACATTAATCTTTATCTACATGCCAAATCCCCAATGACGATATATAAAAGAAATACGTCCTTCTTTTTAGTGATATTCACAATTCTCAGTGCCGCTGAAACTGATCCCTATCAGCTTCCAGTCTTTAATATTTCACGAACCTTGGGGATTATAACGATTGATGGTCATCTTGATGACGTGGGTTGGCAGTCCACTAATGTTATAAATAATTTTTTGGAGGTAATGCCAGGTGAAAACATACCTCCTATTGTTAGAACGGAAGCATTTGTTACCTATGACAGTAAAAATTTTTACGTTGCTATAAAGTGCTATGATGATCCTAAAAATATTCGCGCACAAATTTCCAAGCGTGACCGCATATATAACGACGATTACGCTGGATTTTATATCGATACCTATGGTGATGCTAATAGAGCTGTAGAATTCCAGGTTAATGCACTTGGTATACAGGGAGATAGTCAAACAGTAGGCACAAATGAAGATCAGTCATTTGATATGATATTTTCATCCGCGGGTATCATCACTGAAGAAGGCTATCAGGTAGAGGTCGCCGTACCATTCAGTAGTCTCCGTTTCCCTGATAAGGAAGAACAAACATGGCGATTTTCCGTATTCCGCTCTCTTCCACGCAATGATTTTAAGCGCAAAATGGCATCATTTAGAATGGATCGAAATAATCCATGTAATCTCTGTCAGTTTGGATATCTCAAAGGTGTCAGTGGAATTAAGTCAAGTCGCTCGATTGAATTATTACCTAGCATGGTGGGTACACAAAGTGGAGAATTGGATAGTAATAATGTTTTTCAAGAAAATGATTTTAATAGTGATTTAGCACTAGGTATAAAAATTCCAATAGGTCAGACAACGACTATTGAAGTTGCTATTAATCCTGATTTCAGTCAGATTGAGGCAGATGTAACCCAATTTGATGTTAATAATAATTTTGCATTATCATATCCCGAACGACGTCCATTTTTTAATGAGGGTAGCGATCTTTTTAGTGCTGGCGGTCATGAGTGGCAGCCAAATATAAAACCGGTATATACGCGCTCAATAAATGATCCCAGTTTGGCTATAAAAATATTGGGCAGAGTCGGAAAAACAGATTATGGTATGATCAGCGCGTTAGATGAAGAAAGTGGAATTGTTGTGCCCTTTGAAAATGGCAGCGAAATTGTGGCTCCTGGTAAAAGTCTTGTCAATGTTTTACGTTTGAAACATTCTTTGGATAACAGTTCTTATATTGGTGGTGTGATCACAGATCGTCGTTATGAAACGGGAGGTGGGACAAATATTGGCGCCGATGGTGTATATTATTTTAATCAAAATATTTTTATTAATTGGCAAGCATTTGCCAGTATGACACAAGAACCCAATGACACCTCTTTATCCACAGAGATCAATGGTTCAAAATTTGGTGCCGATAGTTTAACATCGGACTTCGACGGCGAAGAATACAATGGCCATCAAATGTTTTTACGACTGACCCGGTCAACCCGTAACAGCCGATTCAATTGTTTTGTTGCTGAAAAAACACCCACTTTCAGGGTGGATACAGGTTACCTCAAACAGAACCATGAGCGCAACCTTGGCGGCAACTATACCTTTATTCGATATCCAAAAACAGACCTGGTGGAAAAATATACATTTACTTTAGCCACCGGTAGAGTGTGGAATTATGATATGGAAATAAAGGAACAATGGTTTTATACTTCATTGGGCGGGGAATTCAAAGGACGTATAGATGGAGATATTAATTATTTTATACTGAATGAAAACTTTTTGGATTCATTGTACACCGGTTTACAACATTTGGAATATGATTTAGATAAAAATTTTGGTGAAAAATTATCCATTGGCACCCGTGGTTCAAATAATAAAACGATCATACGTTACTTGGATACACCAGAGATAGGCCGATCAAAATCTTATAGTGTCTGGTTGCGCTTAAAGCCTACAGCAAATATCAATATCAACCCATCATTGAATTATAATGATGCTCAAAATTTGGATAAAGATAACTATTATTATAAAGGACAACGCATTCGTATACGATTTACTTATCAGTTCAGTAAATATCTTTCCTTGAGATTGGTAGGACAATACTTTTATCAAAAAGATTTTATAAATGATGAAATAGAAAAAGCTGTGGATTTACAACCTTTGATTAGTTATCAACCCAACCCTTTCACTATTTTTTATATTGGTTCATCTATTGATTTTGATGAAGGGCCTGATGGTTATGAATCGTTTGACATGCTGCAAAGCAACCGCCAGATCTTTCTGAAATTTCAATACCTCTTTCAAACCTAAGCCCTTCTTCCTCCTGGTGTTGTAAATTTCAATTATGAAACTGGATGTAATTCTCTGTCACTACGGCGAGATCGGTCTGAAGGGCAAGAACCGCAGTTATTTTGAAAAAATGCTGCAGGAAAATATACGCAAAGCACTAAATCGATTCGCCCCTGACACCTTTGCGTCAATCGGACGTATGTATGGTCGCCTCATTATACGTTTGAATGATCACGGGCAAAATGAAATTGAATCAATAACTGCCGTTTTGAAAAATGTATGCGGGTTGGTCTATTTCGCTCCAGCTATCAAAACGGTTCAGGATATGGAAACCATCACAAAACTGGCTGAAAAAATAATGGCAACAGGTGAATATGCTACTTTTCGTGTAACTGCAAGAAGACCAGATAAAGATTTTCCCATCAGCGCTCAAAAAATAAATGAAGATGTGGGTGCTGCTATTTTAGCTGTAACCGGCAAAAAAGTAAATCTCAGCAATCCGGAAAAAATCTGTTTTATCGATGTGGTGGATAAGAGAGCATTTTTATATACTGAACGAATTCATGGACAAGGCGGGCTTCCTGTTGGCGTGAGCGGAAAAGTGTTGTCTTTACTATCTGGCGGTATTGATTCACCTGTTGCTGCTTACTATGCCATGAAGCGGGGTGCTGCTGTTTCCTTTGTGCATTTTCATTCTGTTCCATATACCAATGAAGCATCTATTGAAAAAGTCAGGGAGATGATCGAAAAGTTGCAAGTTTTCCAACAAAAGATAACTCTCTTTTTGGTTGAATTGGCATCAATTCAAAAAGAGGTTATGGTCTTAACGGCTGAAAAATACAGGATTATACTTTACCGGCGTTTCATGGTGCGTATTGCGGAAGCATTGGCGAAAAAACAGCGGACCGGAGCGTTGTTAACCGGCGATTCTCTAGGACAAGTTGCTTCACAGACATTGGAAAACATGAGCGTAATTGAAGAAGCTATAAGTATGCCACTACTGCGACCGTTAATTGGTTTTGATAAACTGGAAATTATCAATAAAGCGAGGGCTATAGACACCTATGATATTTCCATTTTACCCGATCAGGATTGCTGTGCACTTTTTGTCCCTAAACATCCTGCAACCAAAGCAAGACTAAAGGATATATTTATTGAAGAAGAAAAATTGAATGTCGATGATTTGGTTCAAGAAGCGGTTGCAAATATTAAAATTGAACAATTTGACTGAAAGGTACTATAAATTAATAGTGAATAAGACAATCCTCCTCATTATTATCATTTTATTTGTTGCTAGCTGTCGTAAGGATGGCCATCCAAATTTGTTTATTAGTGAAGTGGAGTGGAAAGAGTATTCAAATGAGAAGATCGGTTATTCTGTTTCAATTCCTGAAGTGTATACGGTACAAGAATGGGAAAATGGGAGAGGTGTCATGTTTCGGCTTAATGGCAACCAGCCAATGATGTTAATCAGGTTTGGTACAGAAGAAGAAGACAAGCACCGTGGTATCTGGTATAACCATGAGCCCATCAAGCAAATTGAGTTAGCCGGAATTTCTGGCGAGTATTATAATTACTACCATTTTGACGGGCCATCGGGGATTCATACCAGATCATATGTAATTTCTTATCACAATAAAAAC
>PAWC01000059.1 GCA_002713385.1 Fidelibacterota bacterium | reverse complement strand
GCCAATGCAAAAGAAACAATGAAAGCTGCCGGTGTTACAGTTATCCCCGGTAGTGACGGCATATTGAGTGGGCCGAATGAAGCCAAAAAACTGGCAGATGAAATGGGTTATCCAGTGATGCTTAAAGCATCTGCAGGCGGGGGCGGAAAAGGGATACGTCTTGTTCGTGAACCCAATGAGTTGGAAAAAATGTATACTACTGCAAGTAACGAGGCGAAAAAGGCCTTCAATAATGGCGATATGTACATAGAAAAATTCGTGGCAAATCCCCGGCATATTGAGGTGCAGATCCTTGCGGATGAACATGGCAATTGTGTCCATTTAGGTGAGCGGGAATGTTCGATCCAACGTCGCCATCAAAAATTGGTGGAAGAATCACCTTCTCCTGCAGTTACTGAAGAAGTTAGGCAGCAGATGGGTGAAATGGCTATCCGGGGCGCCAAAGCTGTAGATTACGTGGGCGTCGGCACTATAGAATATTTGATGGATACGAATAAAAATTTCTATTTCATGGAGATGAATACACGCATTCAGGTAGAGCATACTATTACAGAAATGGTAACTGGAGTTGATCTAATAAAACAGCAGATCCGCATGCACGTCGGTGAACATTTTCCGGAGAATTTTCAAAATTTCAAATTGCGCGGTCATGCCATAGAATGCAGAATCAATGCTGAAGACCCGGCCAATAACTTCATTCCATTTCCCGGAACAATCACAAGCCTGCATTTCCCGGGCGGTAAAGGCGTCAGGGTTGATTCGCATGCCTATGCGGGTTATGAAATTCCTACACAATACGATTCCATGATTGGTAAATTGATCGTGTATGCCAGTAGCCGCGAGCGGGCTATCAACCGCATGCAGCGTGCCCTTGAGGAAACCATTATCGAGGGGCCCAAAACGACCATCCCCTTTCATCAGGCGATCATGAAAGATGAATCATTTCGATCAGGCGAATTTGATACTAGTTTTTTAGAAACATTTGAATATAATCCAAACAAGGATTGATTAATCAGAAACGAAGATGAATATTCCATCAAACTTACAATACACAAAAGACCATGAATGGGCTAAAATAGAAAATGGTGTAGCCACAATAGGAATTACCGATTTTGCCCAGGGAGAATTAGGTGATATCGTTTTTGTTGAACTCCCGGAAGTGGGTAAGAGTTTTAATGCCGGTGATGCTTTAGGCACTATAGAAGCAGTAAAAACTGTGACAGACCTCTTTTCGCCTATCAGCGGTAAAATTGTAGCAATCAACGAAGGTTTGGATAATGACCCCGGGAAAGTAAATTCTGATCCCTATGGTGATGGATGGCTGGTAAAAATAAGGTTGTCCGATCCTGATGAAAAGGATGGACTGATGTCATCCATTGCTTACGAAGAAATTATTGGCTAATGATGAGTAAAGTTTTCCAACAACTACTTGACATAAAGTCAGAAAAAGGGGCAGGATATATTGTCCTTATTGACCCTGACAGAAAAAATGAAGATACCCTGGTCAAGCAAGTGACTGTTGCAAATAAATCTAGCGTGGATGCTCTATTTGTGGGCGGTAGTTTAATGATGGACAGTAAACACAATGAAAGAGTTGCTGTTATTAAAAAGGAAGCAGATATTCCCGTCATCTTCTTTCCAGGTGGGTTGAATCAGTTAAATCAATATTATGATGCAATACTGTTTATGTCTTTGCTATCGGGTCGTAACCCCCAATATCTCATTGGTGAACAGGTTGTAGCCGCGCCGATCATTAATGACCTGGGGATAGAAGTCATCCCCACCGGCTATCTGCTTTTTGATGGTGGAGCCAATTCAACAGTTGAATTCATGAGCGATACAAAACCGCTGCCCATGAATCGTCCTGACATTGCTGTTGCACACGCCTTAGCTGCTGAGTATCTGGGTAAAAAACTTATTTATCTGGAAGCAGGCAGCGGTGCAACACATACCATTCCCCTGGAAATAATCCAACAGGTTGCTGCTGAAACAAATGTGCCATTGATCGTTGGCGGAGGAATTCGCACACCTGAAGCAGCCCGTGAACGTGTAGCAGCTGGAGCTTCATTTATTGTAACAGGAACCATTTTGGAAGAAAATGTCAATAATGTTTTAATGAAAGAATTTGCGGATGCCATTCATGGAAACCAATCATGATCGATCGCCAGATGATAATCAATCAGATTCGTGAAAGTGCTGATGTAAAGAATACTATGATCGTTGCTAGTGTTGAAGACATTGAAAAAGCAGCAGAAATGATGGTTGCAGCTGTTCAAAATGGAAATAAGATTTTGTGGTGTGGTAATGGTGGCAGTGCTGCTGATGCTCAGCACATGGCTGCCGAACTCATGGGCGGACTCCGCAGTCATGACCGTCCAGCAATTCAATCCATAGCCCTAACAACGGACACCTCATTCATTACGGCCTGGTCGAATGATACGGATTACGAATCCATATTTTCCCGCCAGATCGAAGGACTTGGATCAGCAGGCGATATACTAATGGCTATTTCCACAAGCGGCAATTCCAGGAATGTGGTTAAAGCAGTTGAATCTTGTAAAGAAAAAGGGATTACTGTTATTGTTCTGACCGGTAAAACTGGTGGAGTGTTGAAAGATATGGGTGATGTTACCATTTCCATTCCCAGTGATGATACCCAGCGTATCCAGGAAGGTCATTTGCTGGCGGAACACATTCTCTGTGAAATGGTTGAAAAATCTGTCACAGGTTAACCTATGGAAGCACATCTCCACGATTATATCACCATGCTCCGCGTGGAAAGAAATTTATCATTGAATACCATCGATGCTTACAAGCGTGATCTTAAAAACTATGTATCCTATTTAGAAGCAAAGGGCTTGAGTAACCTCAAGGCCATAAAGCAGAAGCATATACGCGGATTTATCCGCGAATTATCCGATGCTCATTTAGCACCAGCCAGTATTTCCCGGGTTTTTTCATCCATTCGTTCCTACCATTCATTTTTGAACGCAGAACTTTGGGTAGAAAACAATCCATCACAACTATTGGAAGCGCCAAAACTACCCCGGAAACTGCCGGAAGTGTTAACGGTGCAGGAAGTGGATGATATTTTGGACGCTGTGGATGAAGCAGCTCCCCTTGCCAGGCGTGATCTAGCGTTGCTTGAAATATTGTATTCCACTGGACTACGTGTGTCAGAGGTATGTCATCTCAACTTGACTGGAATGCTTTTGAAAAATGAAATGGTCCGCGTGTCTGGAAAAGGAAATAAGGAACGTCTGGTACCCATCGGTAAAAGCGCCATGGAAAGGTTGAATGATTATCTTCGATTTGAACGATCAGGGTTAGCTCGCAAGCTCGAAACGAAAGGCATTGTTTTTCTGAGCCGTAACGGCAGACCGCTCACACGCATGACAGTTTACAATATTTTGAAAAAATGGAGCCAGACTGCTGGTATTACCAAAAAAGTCAGCCCGCACACCTTGCGTCATTCCTTTGCCACTCATTTATTGGAAGGCGGTGCAGATCTCCGGGCCGTTCAGGAAATGCTGGGTCATGCAGATATTTCCACCACACAGATCTATACCCATTTAGACAAAGAACATTTAAAGGAGGTCCATCGGACGTTTCATCCACGGTGGTAGTATATGTTATTTAGAGTTCCAATTGAAGTATTAATTCTCCTGATCCCAATGCTTGTGTTTGCTCTGGTTTTTCATGAATTTTCCCATGCCTGGGTAGCCAATAAACTGGGCGATCCCACAGCCCGTTATTCCGGAAGACTCACGCTGAATCCATTAGCGCATTTAGACCCCTTTGGATCGTTGATGATATTATTTGTGGGCTTTGGTTGGGCGAAACCTGTTCCGGTGGATTCACGCTATCTGGCTAATCCCCGGGTGGATATGATGAAGATCGCCTTTGCCGGCCCGGCAGCAAATTTGCTTTTGGCATTTGTGGGTGGAACGATTATCCGTACCGGTCTTGTGGATGGCTCGATCACATTGATGATTCTTTTAAGATTTACTCAAATTAATATTATGCTAGCGGTTTTTAATATGATTCCGATACCGCCATTGGATGGATCACAAATATTCTCTGGTATCATGTCACGAAAAAATCCAGAATTGGTTTATAAACTCCAGATGTATGGTCCACAGATATTACTGGGCTTGATCATGATTGGTTATTTTACGAAAATTTCACCTATATGGATAGTCATGAGTCCTTTTGTGAATTTCTTTTTATTCCTTTTTGCCGGGTTATGATCAGGAATGATAAAGGTCATTTTTTTAGAAGAATTATTGATCGGCGAAGATCATCCAGTTCTCTTGGAAGGACAATTGTATTACTGGTAGTTATAATATGGCTGATTTATTATTTAATGAAAATTACAGGAATAGGTTAAGCACATGAAACAGCTTGTAGAGTGTGTACCTAATTTTTCCGAAGGCCGTGATATGGCCAAGATAAAGAAGATCACCACTGCCATCGAAGCAGTGGAGGGAATTACTCTTCTGGATATCGATCCAGGAAAGGATACAAATCGTACCGTTGTCACATTCGTGGGTTCTGTTGAGAATGTAGAAGAAGCTGCTTTTCAGGCGATTGTTACTGCTGCGGACGTGATCGATATGCGCAACCATAGCGGTGCTCATGCACGCATGGGAGCTACGGATGTGTGTCCCTTTATTCCTGTCAGCAGTGTCACCGCGAAAGATTGTGTTGAGCTTTCACATCGTGTAGCTGAACGGGTGGGCAAGGAATTATCCATCCCGGTTTATCTCTATGAAAATTCTGCCCAGAATGAAGAACGGAAAAGTTTGCCAAATATTCGTGCGGGAGAATATGAAGGGCTTTCTATAAAATTGAAAGATCCCCATTGGAAACCCGATTACGGACCGGCAAAATTCAATGCTAAAAGCGGAGCCACGGTTATGGGTTCGAGAGAATTTTTAATTGCTTATAATATCAATTTGAATACACGAGACCAGCGCTTGGCCACAGACATCGCTTTTGAGCTTCGTGAAAAAGGTCGAAGCAAACGTATTCCAAATCCGGATTCACCTAACTTGTTGGATGGAAAAATTGTACGGGATGAAAATGGAAAAGCAGTTATAATTCCGGGATTGTTCAAAGATGTGAAAGGTGTAGGTTGGTATATCGATGAATTTAAGCGGGCACAGATCTCTATCAATTTCAATAATTATAAAGTGTCCACTATACATGATGTATTTGATAAAGCCTGTGAGTTAGCTATTGAGAGAGGTATTCGTGTAACCGGTAGTGAATTGGTGGGATTGATCCCTAAAGAAGCTTTATTAATGGCCGGGCGTCATTATCTAAAGAAACAACGCCGCACCACCGCCGTACCAGCAACAGACATTATTGAGTGTGCCCTGCAATCTTTGGGTCTGAATGACCTTTATCCATTCAAACCGGAGGAAAAAATTGTTGAATTTGCTGTTGGTCAAAGCACCGGTAAGTTATCGGAGCTGACATCTGATGGATTTGTCGATGAACTATCCAGTAATTCTCCGGCTCCCGGCGGTGGCAGCGTAGCAGCCCTGGCTGGCAGTCTCGGTGCGGCTCTGGTGTCCATGGTGGCAGCGTTGACCCATGAGAAGAAAGGGTTTGAAGCATCGCAGGATGAAATGGATGCCATGGGTAATAAAGCTCAAGAAATAAAAGATAGATTATCATTTTTGATAGATGAGGATACGAATGCCTTTAATACGGTTATGAATGCTAATCGACTTCCTTCAAATTCTGATGAAGAAAAAATTGCTAAACGAAAAGCAGTCCTCGCTGCAAACAAGTACGCCATTGAAATTCCATTAGAAGCCGCAGAACTTTCATTATCAGTTTTAGAAATTGCTAATGAGTTGGTGAAAAAAGGTAATCCAAATTCTGTCAGTGATGTGGGAGTATCCGGGGAGGTTGCTTTGGCAGCTGTTCGTGGAGCTTGCATGAATGTGTTGATCAATTTGTCCGGTGTTAAAGATAAACGCTATACAAACAGAAAAAAGAAACAGGTGGATGAACTTTTGAATGAAGCATCAAAGTTGGAAAGAAAGATTTTCCGTCAAACACTAAAGATCATCGAAGGCTAATGGCTAAAATCCACCTATTATCTACAGACTTGCGTAACAAGATCGCCGCCGGTGAAGTAGTGGAACGACCAGCGTCAGTGGTTAAAGAGCTTGTAGAGAACAGTCTGGATGCCAATGCCACAGAAATCACGATTGTCATTGAAAAAGGAGGGCACCAGCTTATTCAAGTATCAGATAATGGTGGTGGAATTTCTCCGGATGACATGAATTTGGCAGTCGAACGCTATACAACGAATAAGATCGAAACAATTGATGATTTATTCAATATCAATTCACTTGGTTTTCGGGGAGAAGCCCTGGCCAGTATAGCCTCTGTTTCGGAAATGGAAATGACATCATGTATCAATAGTGATGGCGGCTTCGCTGTTTCAATACTCGATGGCGAAGCAGGTGAAATAATGCCGGCTGAACCTGTTCAAGGAACACGCATTGACGTCCGCAACCTTTTTTATAACACTCCTGCCAGAAAGAAATTTTTAAAGTCCCAGCGAGTTGAATTCCGTCAGATAGTTGCGATGGCTCGTAGATATGGACTTGCCTATCCTGAAGTGGCCTTTAAATTGTATCATGATGATAAAGAAATTCTGAATATCCAGAGTGAGAGCTTAAAAGAACGCATCAATAATTTATTGGATCCCACATACAGAGATCATTTACTGGAAGTAAACACCGTCAAAGGTGATTTTACAATCAGTGGTTATGTTGGGAGTCTGAACCTTGTTCGTTCGCGTCCGGGTGAGCAATATATTTTCCTGAACCGCCGCTTTATAAAGCATCGTCTGCTGAATAACGCTGTCTATAGTGCCTATCAATCGTTGCTTAAAAGGGGTGAATATCCATTCTATGTGCTCAACCTGGTGCAGCCGGCAGACCAGGTGGATGTGAATGTCCATCCCATGAAGATCGAAGTGCGCTTCAAGGACGAATGGCGGTTATACCATGTACTGAAATCGGCAGTGGCAGATGCGTTGCGTTCCATATTAGACACCATTCCGGATTTTTCTAAAATGGAGACACAATTCCCAGAGTTCGGTAACTCATTACAACAGGCGACCCTGTCATTGTCTGCAGTAGATACACCCATCCAACAAGGACTGCAGCGGGCGAAAACATATATGGATAGACTTTCTGAAAAGAAAAGCGAGGGAGAAGAGGTCAGCACCGGGAATATCTGGCAGATCCATGATAAATATATTGTTTCCCAGATCAATAGCGGTTTGGTGATCATCGATCAGCATGTGGCTCATGAGCGTGTTTTGTTTGAAGACGCCTTGAACGCATTTGAAAAAGCACCTTTGGGAGCACAAACGTTGTTATTCCCGGAAACACTAGAGTTTTCCGCTGATGAATTTTCTGTTCTCCTGGATATTCTTCCCAATCTGAATAAGCTTGGATTTCGCATGCAGGAATTCGGTAAAAATACGGTCATGGTGGAAGCTATTCCCTCTGAAATGGTGTGGGGGAATGAAAAGACCATTATTCGTGATATTATGGATTCATACCTGGAGAATAAGAAAAAATACAGTTCTTGGCAGGAAGGCCTTGCGGCCTCGTATTCATGTCATGCTGCTGTGAAAGCTGGTGATCCTTTGACAATCCAGGAAATGCAGGCACTGGTGAATCGTCTGTTCGCTACAAATCATCCCTACTATTGCCCCCACGGGCGACCGATCATTGTTCAGCTTTCAATTGAAGAACTGGACAAGCGCTTCGAACGAATATAATTTTTAATATTCTATTTTTTCTTAACCTTTTCATAGTGTTTTATATAATCTTCCACTGAAGTCATAGCGATGAGATTCCCGATTGTATCCAATGGTATCTTTTCCAGTTTCGTAAAGCGGATACATGATTTGCCCATATTTAGTTTTACCCCCATGTCTTTAAAGGCATCCGTTAAGATTTTTAATTGTTTTGGGTCTGCATATACACCGTGCATATACACCGCCATGTGCTGTTTTTGTGATGCCAACGCCACATAGGAAAGAGGTTTGCCGTTATACGTGTCTGGGTAGGTTTCCAAAGGAATTTCGTAACTGATCGCACCCCAATTTATAGTTTCAACATAACCACCGGGAATATTATCAAGAATTATTTCTCGTAATGCAGCAATAGCTGCCTGGCGGTCATCTGGTAGTTCATTTAAATAGTCTTCAACAGTTTTAGTTTTAATCTGGACCATGATAGAAATTAATAAAAATCTGTTCGGATAACAGGCTGAAACAATTCTTTGCGGTGTGCACATACAGGATCTGCACTACAAACGGAACATTCCGGGACAGTCATTTCAGGGCAGCGCTTCCTGGAAAAGAAAAAATATTCATCCACTGTTGCCATAGACCTACCCGATAGAATAGGCAACTGATCCACAGCACGATAAGCTGCGTAACGAACTGCCCATTCATCATTTTCACTTACGAGTGCTCTGTTTTCTAGATTATTTCGCAAATTATTGTCTACAACATCTATAAGACCCATACGCAGATTGGAGCGCATACAATGGTAATCAATGATTGGCGGTAGAAATTCATTTTCTCCAAATTCGAAATATTTCTCCGGGCGGTTATTAAGTATCATAGCCAGTAATGCACTTTTTTTTCTTAAGGGATCTTCCCTGTAACCACCAACATGATCCAGCATACCCAGGAATGATTTCAAAGGATGATCGGTCTCTAATGCTGTTTTTATGATGCTTTGTGGTGTCCATCCCAAATTCAACATGGTTTTGCCGTAACGATGAGCGGCTGCCAAATGCAGTTCCACGGCTGGCATAACATCTTTTCCATCATCAGCACGAAATAATTCCACCATTTCATCCAAAGTTTGATTGGCTTGTCTTTCCGGAGAAAAATATTCGGGATCATTCTCCAACTTTTGTTGGTAAGCCATAAAAAGATAAAAGGCTCCTTTGAGTTTTTCTCCACCAATGGTTTCTATCAATGGCAAATGATAAAATTCATTTCTTGTAGTCCAGAAACTGAATTGCTGCAGAGTAGTGGCGAAGAAATAATTCACTGTTAGTGGATGATCAATATTTGGAAGGGAAGAGGCAATAAAATTATATGGTTTTTCTTTTTTTAGTCCGGATATGAGTTTTGCTGTACGTCGAACCTGATCTTGATTCACCTGAACACGTTCGTCTGCATGGATTTCCGGTGATTTTGATTTTTTTAAAAGGTTCTCCGGTCCGATGCCCGAGATCATTTCTGCAGCAAGCGCTGAAGCGGCCAACGCAGCTTTTAGCGGATGTTCACCACATGCAGTTCCTGTAATGGTAGCACCACAAAATGTATCACCGGCACCCGTGGGATCCAGCCCGTTTGTATCAACAGATTCAATGTCTATTTCATGATCGCCAATATAAACGGATGTACCTTTTGGACCCTTGGTTACAAAAAGAACTTTGCCAGTGGATGTTTTAATGTGTTTTGTATCGGGAAAAATCAGGTGAGCTTCTTCTTCATTCATAAAAAAAAGATCAACACTTTGAATGACTGCACTTATTTTTTCAAGATTGTTTTTGATCAGGGGCATTCCAGTGCCGGCGGAAATGATTTTTGCATTTCGATCACGACAGGCGTTAATAAAATGACACTGTCTGGTCGTGTCACCCAGCGGTGCTACATGGACAAGATCGAATTCAGAAAGATTACTAGGTAAAACATCTGTCTTTAATGACTCTTCTGCGCCAAAAAATGTTTTCGTGTATATTGTTTTCCCTTGTTCCTGAATGATATGAAAAACAGGCAACTCTGCGGGTGTGATTGTTGGCCCGATCCAGTTTACAAGAGCTGCAGCTTGGGTGAGTTCTTCGGGCATAGGATTCGGTAAAGGTGCTAACAATGTTACGTCTGCACCGCATTTGACAGCAGCCAGAGCGGTGTACAAGCCAGCTCCGCCTGGTGAAGTATAATTTATGCTGTTGATAGTGAGGGTATCCAGCGAAGCACCGCCCACAATAAGTATCTTTGCTGAGGTCAACATGATAGAAATTCCATGACTGCCTATATATTATTGTTTTTTGTCAACTTGATCTACAAGTATGTACATGATAACTCCGCAAGAGAGCGTGCTATACTGTATTTGTAAAATTTTATTCATAAGTTAAATTCTCTACAGAATTTTAGTGATAAAGTCATTGACCTTCAATCTATAAAATAATCACATTAATAAATGAAAGTAAAACCTATCCTCGCCATTGTCGGTCCCACAGCCGTTGGCAAAACGAGTGTTGCCATTGCCGTTGCTCAAAAGGTCAAAGGTGAAATTATCGGCTTGGATTCCCGGCAGTTATACAGGGGCATGCCCATCGGTACAGCTCAACCGAGTGCAGGAGAATTAGAGCTGATTCCCCATCATCTCATTGCAATTCGTGAGCCGCATGAGATTGTTTCTGCCGGGGAATATTCTACATTAGTTAAGGAGTGTATAGCAGAAATAAGGATGCGTGGTAAAGAACCTATTATTTGTGGCGGAGCAAGTCTTTATCTGGAAGCGCTGACCAAAGGGATATTCGAAGACAGTACTGCTGACTTGAAGATACGTGAAAAGTTGAACGAGGAATATGACCAAGATCCTGCAGCTTTGCTGAAAAAACTGCAGGGCATCGATTCTGAATATGGACACATTGTGCACATCAATAATAAAAAGCGTCTTGTTCGGGCTCTGGAAATATTTGAGCTTACCGGCAAGTCCCCAACAGAACATTTCAACAGTCAAACAATCAACCCATCAACCAATCATCATTTTTGCGTCATTTTATTATCCATGGATAAACAGGATTTGGAAACACGCATCTGTAACCGGACAAAAAAAATGCTGGCCAACAGCTGGATAGAAGAAACAAAGGCATTGCTGGAAAAATATTCTGAGGGTGAAGTCCACGCCCTGGATTCCATAGGCTACCATCAAATCTGCAAGTATCTTGTTGGTGAATACACGCTTGAGGAAGTAGAAGAGGAGATTATCTTGCGCACACGGCAATACGCCAAACGCCAACTCACTTGGTTCAGGAATCGTTCTAATCCTATCGAGATCGATGTTGAACAATTTGAAAGTGTGCATAATATTGCAGATGAGATATTCACTATATGGAAAAAATATAAGTCATCCTGATCCCGACTTGACGGGAGAAGGTTCTCAAACAATTGATAATTAATTTACCCTTGAGGTTCTTCACCATTCCGATAAATCTGAATTGTTCAGAATGACAAGAATTATTTATTTGAAATCAAATTAGTATTAAATAGTAAATTCACTGTTGAATTGACCCTTTAAAACGTTCCTGTGAGGGCGAGAAGGGCAGCGAATGGACCTCCGTTCAGTGATTCCGCAAGTGCGGATATGCAGCTGCCCGGGGGTTTTTTATTAACAGGAGGTTTTGTGGAAGCAAAACAAACATTAATTGAAGATGCAGCTGCCATTGCGCGGCAGGTCACGCGCCTTGCCCATGAAATTGTAGAAAAGAATAGCGGCGCAGGCGAAGTGGTGCTAATCGGCATTCGCACTCGCGGCGAACCATTAGCTGAAAGGTTACAGTCACTAATCACCGGTCATACAGATCATAATATTCAACTTGGTGCGTTGGATATTACCTTCCATCGGGATGATTTTCGCGAACGTCTGGTTGTTCCTCAAATTAAAGGGACGCATATTGATTTTTCGCTGGATGATAAAATTGTAGTTTTGGTAGATGATGTACTCTATTCCGGCCGCACAATTCGATCAGCCATGGAAGCGCTTATGGCCTTTGGGCGGCCGAAGAAAATTCAATTGGCCGTTTTGGTGGATCGAGGCCATCGTGAATTGCCGATTAAAGCAGATTATGTGGGGAAAAATATACCCACGAATGAAGGTGAGCATGTAAATGTGATGTTAAAGGAAGTAGACGGCAAAGACGCCATAGTATTGATGTCCTATAAGGAGGAATCATGAGTCTGCAGCAAAAACATTTGCTGGGGTTGGAAGGGTATCCTGCTGAGGACATCCAAACGATCATTGATACTGCTTTCACATTTCGGGAAGTTTTAGAGAGGCCGATCAAAAAAGTTCCTTCACTGCAGGGAAAAACAATCGTGAACCTCTTTTTCGAGAATTCCACTCGGACTCGCATTAGTTTTGAACTTGCACAGAAACGCTTGAGTGCAGACACAGTGAACTTTTCTGCCTCTACTTCCAGTTTGAAAAAAGGGGAGAGCTTTAAGGATACCGTCCAGAATATTGAAGCTATGAAAATTGACGCCTGTGTCATGCGTCACCCTGCTCCCGGAGCGCCGTTAAGACTAACAGAATATGTCGATGCAGTGGTCATCAATGCCGGCGATGGCACCCATGAACATCCAACACAGGCCATTTTGGATATGACTAGTCTCCAGGAAAAATTTGGTTATTTAAAGGGGCTGAAGGTGGGTATTGTTGGTGATATATCCCACAGCCGCGTGGCCTTGAGCAATATGCATGGTTTAATTACCATGGGTGCTGAAGTGACACTTTGCGGCCCGGCCACGTTGATTCCGCCCCATATTGAAGAACTGGGTGTGCAAGTTAACTGTAATATAGATGAAGTGATTGAATGGGCTGATGCCCTCAATGTGTTGCGTATCCAAATGGAACGCATGGGCGTGAGTTTATTTCCTTCGATTCGTGAATACCGTTCACTTTTTGGTCTTACAACTGAACGGCTGGCGAAACATAAAAAAGAAATTGTAATCATGCACCCCGGCCCCATGAATAGAGGTGTGGAAATTGAGAGTGCTGTTGCTGACGGCGACCAGGCCATTATCCTTGATCAGGTACTGAATGGTGTCGCCTCGCGGATGGCCATCCTATATTTACTCCTTGGCGGAAAGGCTGAATCTTGAAACTCAAAAAATTAGCAAAGAAAACACTGTTTAAAGGCGGTACAATCTTTGATCCTGTAGCGGCTAAGGAATTTAAAGGCGATGTGCTGGTGGAAAACGGAAAAATTGCTGCTGTGGGTAATATTGCTGATGACAGCGCTGAAGTGATTGATTGCCAAGGATTGGTTGTGACACATGGTTTCTGTGACCTCCATGTTCATTTCCGTGAACCGGGACGTGAGGATAAAGAAACACTGCAAACGGGTTCCCGTGCAGCGTTAGCCGGCGGATTTACTAGAGTGTGCGCCATGCCGAATACGGATCCACCCATCGATTCACCGGAATCGGTTCGCTTTATTGCAGAAAAAGCTGAGGCTTGCCCGATTCACATCCATCCCATCGGTGCGGCTACAAAAGGGCAGCTGGGCAAAGAACTCACAGAAATAGGGGGCATGGTTCAAGAAGGTGCCATGGCCTTCAGCGATGATGGTCTACCTATTATGGATGGCAGTGTTATGCGCAGAATTCTGGAATATGGCGGTATGCTGGATAAGCCTATTATTAACCATGCTGAAGATGTGTATTTACGCGATGATGGTGTCATGAATGAAGGGCGGATGTCTACGCGCTTGGGCTTGCCCGGCAATCCTGTGGAAGCAGAAGGGGTGATGGTTCACCGCGATCTTGAATTAGCCAAGCTTACAGGAGCAAAACTCCATGTTCCGCATATCAGTACTGCATCAGCAACTAAACTTGTAGCTAAAATGAAAAAGCATTATGAACGGATTAGTGCAGAAGTTTCTCCGCACCATTTATATTTCACCGATAATGATCTACATGAATTCAATACTAATCTAAAAGTAGCCCCACCCATTCGCAGCAAAACAGACTGCATGGAACTGATCAAAGGTTTTAAGACTGGTGTTATTGATTGTATTGCTACAGACCATGCGCCTCATACCATTGAAGATAAGGAATCAACATTTGACCTGGCGGAATTTGGTATGATTGGTCTAGAAAGCTGCCTGGGAGTGGTGCTGAAGATCCTCGTGCACGAAGAGGGTATAGACCTTATGACAGTAATTAAAGCGCTTACTGTGAATCCTCGAGATGTCATGGGTTTTAATTCAAACTTATTCATTGATAATGCACCAGCTGAATTAACCGTATTTAATCCCAGTGAAACCTGGGAATTCACAAAGGACGATATTTATTCAAAATCCAGCAATTCACCCTTCATCGGCAAAGTATTAACCGGAAAAGTGAAGTATACTGTTGTTAAAGGTCAATTAACATCTGTATAATAAACTATTAGTTCAGTAAATAGTATTTGCGAGAATGTTATCAGGATTGCTAATTTTCAAGGCTATATACCTAACGAAATTATTCATTATGATTACGAAGACAATAAAAGCATCAGAAATACAAAAAGATTGGTACGTGGCGGACGCCGAAGGCAAAATATTGGGCCGTTTTGCCAGTGAAATTGCCCAGATTTTACGCGGCAAGCATAAGCCGAATTTCAGTCCCAATATGGATATGGGCGATTTTGTTATTGTGATTAATGCCGATAAAGTCAAAGTTTCAGGTAATAAGGAAAAGGATAAGACTTATTTCCGTCATTCCGGTTATCCGGGTGGAACCACATTTACGGATTTTAATCATATGCGCAGAACGTACCCCGAACGCATAATCGAAAATGCAGTTAAGGGTATGCTGCCCAAGAACAAATTGGGACGTGCCATTATGAAACATTTAAAAATATATGCTGGAGCGGATCATCCGCATTCAGCACAAGAACCGAAACAACTGGAAATTTAATAAATATGTCAAAAGTATCTTATCAAGGAACAGGACGTAGAAAGGCTTCAGTAGCAAGAGTAAGTATTACACCCGGTAAGGGCGTTATTCTGGTCAATGGTCAGGACTTTAAAGATTATCTGTGCCGTGCAACATTGGCTACTGTGGTTGTCCAGCCACTGGAAACAGTGGATGCAATAAAAAACTATGACATTAAAGTTAATGTTAAAGGCGGCGGACTTTCTGGCCAGGCTGGAGCGATTCGTTTAGGTATCGCAAGAGCCTTAATTGGAGCAGACAGCGGACGTCGTTCTGCCTTGAAATCTGCCGGTTTTTTAACAAGGGATGCCCGGAAAGTTGAACGTAAGAAATACGGTCAGCCCGGCGCTCGTAAACGTTTTCAATTTTCTAAACGGTAAGGATATATGGCTGAAATTAGTTTTGAGAATCTACTTAGTGCGGGTGCCCATTTTGGACACGTGACCCGCAAGTGGCATCCTGAATATGCTCCATATATACTCATGGAAAAAAATGGGATTCACATTATTAACCTGGATGAAACGAAACAAAAACTCGATAAAGCACTTACCTTCGTAAGTGAAATTGCACAAAAGAATGGCGAATTCCTGTTTGTAGGGACCAAGAAACAAGCACGCGATATTATTCAACAGGAAGCAGACCGCTGCGGAATGTTTTATGTTGTTGAGCGTTGGCTTGGAGGAACGCTCACAAATTTTTCAACAATCAAGAAAAGTATTAAACGTTTACAGCTGCTGGAAAAAGAAGGTTCAAATATTTATGAGAATATGACCAAAAAAGAAATTCAGATGCTCAACCGTGAGCGTATCAAACTGGCTGACCAGCACCGTGGAATTAAGGATATGAAGCGATTGCCGGAAGTTGTTGTGGTCGTAGATGGCTATCATGAGATAACTGCTGTACGGGAAGCACATTTATTGGAAATACCTGTCATCGGTATTGTGGATACGAATACAAATCCCAATTCAGTGGATTATCCAATTCCTGCCAATGACGATTCCATTCGGACAATTCAACTGATCATTTCCGCTATATCTAACGAAATCCTAACAACCGCTGCCGGGAAAGAAAAAGTGCTTGAAGACACATCTGCAAATGATGAACAAGAGTTACCAGAAGCACAGGTAAATGCAGCAGAGGAAAACGTTGCAGTGGAGCAGGAAACTGAGACTGTTGAAGCAGCAAACGAACATGTAACAGCTAATCAATCTTCAGAAAAAGCAGCGGATGCAGAAACAGATGCGGAAGAAGAAAAAAGTGAAGAAGTAAAAGAAACAATGGAGGATGCAGAAGTAAAATGAGTATTAGTGCTCAAGTTGTAAAAGAATTACGTGAAAAAACCGGTGCCGGTATGATGGATTGTAAAAAAGCTCTGGTTGACTCAAAAGGCGATATAGATAAGGCAGTGGAGTTTCTCCGCAAAGCCGGAATCGCTAAAGCTGAAAACAAAGGGAAAAGGGTAGCAAAAGAGGGAATCGTTTACTCCTATATTCACCATGGCGGCAGATTGGGTGTACTTGTTGAAGTAAATTGCGAAACAGATTTTGTTGCCAAGACAGATGATTTTAAAGAGCTGGCCCATAATGTGGCCATGCAGGTTGCGGCTACGAACCCCATCGCCGTTTCATCCGCTGATGTTCCTGCTGAATTGATAGAAAAGGAAAAAGAAATCTTCATTGCCCAGGCCAAGGAATCTGGAAAACCTGAAAACATTATTGATAAAATTGTTGCCGGCCGTGTACAAAAATACTACCAGGAAGTTTGCTTGGTTGATCAGCCGTATATCAAGGATCCGGAAAAGCATGTAGGTGACCTCATCACAGAAGCGGTCAACACTCTTGGTGAAAATATTTCCATCGGACGTTATATACGCTACGCCATTGGTGAATCCATCATCAGCAGCAACGGCCAAGCTTAACGTTCAACACATGACCAAACCGCTTTACCGGCGTGTTCTGCTGAAATTCAGCGGAGAAGCTCTTGCCGGGGGTAGTGGTTTTGGTATAAATCCCGCCAAAGCACTCGATCTAGCCTATGAGATAAAATCCGTTCATGACCTGGGTGTTAGTATAGTATTGGTTATTGGGGCTGGTAATATTTTTCGCGGAATGGAGGCTGCTGCCAAAGGAATGGATCGTGTTACCGGTGATTATCTTGGTATGTTGGCAACTGTGATGAATGCCATCAGCCTTCAGGATGCCCTGGAACACAGCGGTATAGAAACACGAACATTATCTGCAATTACCGTATCCCAAATAACAGAACCATATATCCGTCGCCGGGCATTGCGTCACCTGGATAAAGGACGTATTGTCATTGTTGCTGGGGGAACTGGAAATCCGTATTTTACCACTGATACAGCCGCTGTTCTGCGGGCTACAGAGCTCGGAGCAGAAGCTGTGATTAAAGCCACCAAGGTGGATGGCGTTTTTGACAAAGACCCTGTTTTGCATACTGATGCTGTCAAATATGATACAATAACGTTTAAAGAAGTATTGGACCAAAATTTACGTGTGATGGATCAGACAGCATTTACGCTTTGTAAGGAAAATAAGTTACCAATTCGTGTTTTGAATATGTTCGGTTCAGGTTCACTGGTAAAAATGCTGCAGGGTGAAAAAATTGGTACATTGGTTACGGAGTAATTATGATAAAAGATATTCATGACGATGCAAAAAACCGTATGGATCAGGCAGTTGAACATATACGCATGGAGTTTGCAAAAGTGCGAACGGGCCGGGCAAATCCTGAATTAGTGGAAAACTTGACCATCGATTATTATGGTACGACAACACCATTAAAGCAGTTATCCAATATTTCCGTACCTGAACCGCGCCTGATTACTCTGCAGCCGTTTGATAAATCAGTCATGCTCGATGTTGAAAAAGCTATTATGGGAAGTAATATGGGTTTAACACCCAATAATAATGGTGAAGTGATATTAATCCCTATTCCGCCTTTATCTGAGGAACGCCGGAAAGACCTCATTAAGGTTGTTCATCAATTGGTGGAAGACGGCCGTGTATCAGTACGCAATGTGCGTAAAGATGCCAACCACCATATAAAAATGATTCATGACGAGGGCCATATTTCAGAAGATGAGATTAAACGCGCTGAACAGGATATCCAGGATTTAACAGATAAACATATCAAACATTTAAATGAAATGATGGAGCACAAAGAAAAAGAATTGATGGAATTCTAAACTCGCCACAAATATAAGCAATAAAAAAGCCCTCCCGTTTTCAGGAGGGCTTTTTTATTGCTAGTTCAGAATATTATTAATCACATTTAGAAAAGCCACAGCTGGAGCAAGTCACACAACCGCTCTGGTGTTGGACAGAGCTGCCACAATCAGGGCAGGTGGCAATATTTTTTGTTGTATAGTCGGCCACTTTTTTGTTTTCTGTTTCTATATGTGTTGCCATAGTAAACTGCACATGCTTTTCAGCACCGCCATTTGTTTCACGGTGCTTCAGATAATCATCTAATGCTTTGCCAATAGCATCTGGTGTAGAGAGGATAAGGCGCCCGTCTTCCCAGGTCGGGTTGGGGCCACTGATGCCTTTCAGCTGTTTGACTATAGCATAAGGATCGATTCCGGACCGCAGGGCCAGGGAGATAAGTCGGCTGATTGCTTCGGATTGGGCTGCGGCATTACCACCGGCCTTACCAATCGTAGTGAAAATTTCACAAAGACCATTTTCATCTTCATTAATGGTAATATACAGCGAACCTTCTCCCGTGCGAATACGGCGCGTGGGGCCAGAGGTCAGCACCGGACGTGTGCGCGGAGCTTTACTGACTGATACCTGTGTAGCTGCAGATGGTTCGGCTACGACTGTTGGTTTTGCATCCAAAGTTTCTGTCTGGGTTTCAGCTTCTACGGGCTGTTCTTCAGGTTTTTCTGTAAGCAAAATTCCTTCACGGCTACCTTCACGATAAACAGTGATGCCTTTCAGTCCCGCTTTGTAGGCCGTCATGTAAATATCAGCAATGATATCCACAGTAATATCCTCAGCCAGGTTTACAGTGGAGGAAATGGAACTGTCAATATAGTTTTGGATGACGCCCTGCATTTTTACGCGGAAATAGGGGTCAATGTTATGGGAAGAAACCACATAATCTGGCAAGTCTTCATCTCCGCCGAACAATTGGCCAATCACCGGATGGGATACCTTATATTCATCAAACGTACGGCCAAAACCGTCATTCTTTTTTACGCGGCGTTTGTAAGAGGTAGCAAAAATGGGTTCAATTCCGGATGTTACCCGGGAGACAATGGCTCCGCTTCCTGTCGGGGCCACTGTGGTAAGTGTCGAATTCCGAATTCCTTTTGTGCGGATTTTATCCCGGATTGCTTTGGGCAGCTTTTTTACAAATGTACTCTTGCTGAAACCTTTCCAATCAAAATTAGGGAACGAGCCTTTTTCCTGGGCGAGTTCAACACTGGTTTCATAGGCGGTATCACGAAAGATCTTCATGATTTGATCGATGGTTTGCAGGGCATCTTCACTGTCATATTTGATACCCATGCGCACAAGCATATCACCTAATCCGAGAATTCCAAGACCCACACGACGATCATTTGTGGCGTTCTCTTTTTGGTTCTCCAGGGCATGGCGGTTCATATTATAATCCACGACGTTATCCAGGAAACGTGTTCCTATAGCCACAGTTTCCTTGAATTCATCAATCATAAAATTGCCGTTTTCATCAACAAAACGGTCTAGGTTTACTGCGCCAAGGTTACAGCAGCCGCCATCAGGCAGTGGCTGTTCAGCGCAGGGATTGGTGGAAACCAGAGGACTGCAGTATTCTGCATTATGATAATCTCTCATGGTATCCCAGAACAGCAAACCTGGCTCGGCACTGGCGTGAGCGTGTTCAATGATCCTGTTCCAGAGGTCTTTGGCTTTAATAGTTTTGTAAACCTTATCTTCGTATTTAAGGTCGAAATCTTCATTATTTTCCACCGCGTCCATGAATTCATGAGTGAGGAGCACAGAAATATTGGAATACTTAACCATATTAACATCACCGGTTTTGATTTCGATGAATTTCTCAATATCAGGATGGTCTATGCGCAGGGTCTGCATGTTCGCGCCACGGCGGCCATGCTGAGCAATGGTATTGGTATTTTCAGAAAAAAGGTTCATAAAGCCAGTGGGGCCGCAGGATACTCCACCCGTGCCGTTGATGGCATCGCCCGCAGGGCGCAGAGCTGATAGGTCATGGCCACAGCCACCACCGTATTTATAGGTGAGCGCTTCGTTGATAATGGTGTCATAAATGGCTTTGATGGAATCTTCCTTTACCGCTACAACATAGCAGTTATTGAGCGTAGTGGTAATATCTTCCCGTCCGGCTCCGTGCATTATGCGTCCCCCCGGTACGAATTTGAAATCTTCAAGAACCGTAAAGAATTTTTGCTCCCATTTTTTTTGGGAAATTTTTGTTTTTTCCACAGATGCCATGGCCTGGGCCTGGCGTTTCCAGATTTGCCAAGGGTGTTTTTCCCACGGGGCCAGGTACTTGTTCTTAAGTACATCTGCACCAAGGGTATCAGCGGTATAATAGTTTTCTATACGGTAGTGTTCCGGAACTGTATCTTCATCCTGTTGACCATTGGCCTCTTGTTGTATTTCAAGGATGGTGTCGAGTATTTCCGGTGTTATTTCCTGCTGACCTCTCCCTGGTTGGGTCAAGTCAAGTTTCATTGCTTCAGCCATTTGTTTTTCCTAAAGGTATGTGGGTTTTAACAATTCAATTGAAAAAAAGCTGGCTAGCAGGTAAAAAGTGAATAAGTTACTTGGGTTGGCAATACAAATATATTTCACGAGGGTTTTTCCGTCAAGGATAAAAGTGTAGAAAGCACGTTTGTCCTCGAGAAATAATTCTAAAGTTAGACTTTTCCACAATTCTTCCACAGCTATCGTCGACAAAACCTGTATTAATGAACTTGAAAATATTACTCTTCAATACTGTAAAAAAACATCATTCTCGACGAGAAAATATGAAAGTATAGTATTTTTTGGATTGTCTGCCGATTCTCTGAGGTTTTTGTTTCCTCACATTTGTCCTTACATTCTACTAATGAAAAAACATATTCCAGTATTGGCCTTATTACTGGCTTCGCAACTCCACCCCCAAACCAAAATGAATTTAAATAATCTCATTGAATTTGGGGGAAAGAAGTATGAGCTCAATGTTGAAAAACCTTTTACAGGCGAAGTATTTAATTTATATGAAAGTACAGGAAAGAAGAAAGTAAATGGTCAGTACAAAAATGGTATTAAGGATGGCAAATGGACCTGGTATAGATGGGATGAAAAGAAAAGAGTAGAAGGGACTTATCAGTATGGACAAAGAAATGGCAAATGGACTAAATGGTACAATGGACAGAAAGAAGAAGGGAATTACATAGATGGAAAACCTGATGGAATATTTACTGGGTGGTATGAGAATGGACAGAAATGGCAAGAAGCAACTTTCAAAAATGGAAGAAAAGACGGTTTATGGACTAGGTGGTATGAGAATGGACAGATGGAAAAAGAAATAACTTATAAGGATGGGAAAGAAGATGGACTGTGGACTAAGTGGTATGAGAATAGACAGAAGTTGGAAGAAACAACATACAAAGATGGTAAAAAGGATGGTTTATGGACTTATTGGCATGACAATGGACAGAAGAGTGGAAAAGTAACTTACAAGGATGGAAAGAGGGATGGTAAATGGACTTGGTATAATCTTTATGGAAATAAAATAGAAGAAATAACGTACAAGGATGGGAAAAAGATTGAGAAGACAGAATGGTATTATTATGAGAATGGACAAAAGGAAAAAGAAATAACGTACAAGGATGGGAAAGTGATTTCAGAAATTTGCTGGGATGGAGAAGAAAATAACTTTAAATGTTATGTAGAAGATGACTGGTAAAAAAACCCACTCAAGGAGATAGGATTTAACCAAGAACCCAACATAAGCAGAGTTTTTTGTTTTTATATATTTGTTCTTACATTCTACCATAAATTTGATAGTGAAAGAGATATAAAATGAAAAAGACATTACTCATTATAACGCTACTTCTAATGATTACATCTTTTGTAGTTCCTCAAACCTCAAAGATGAATATAAATGATTTGATTGATAGGGGTGGGCTATTATATGCGCCTAATGATGATAAACCATATACAGGAAAAGTATTTGACTTCTACGACAATGATCAGAAAAAGCTGGATGGCGGATACAGGAAAGGTTTAAAGAATGGCAAATGGAATTGGTGGAATACTAATGGGAGTTTTGATAGTACGGGTAACTACAGAAAAGGATTATTTGATGGCCATTGGGAATTTTATCATGATCATGGTCAATTAAAGGCTAAAGGAGATTACAGGGATGGAGATGGCACGAATCGTGATGAAAATGGTATAACCACAAACGGTCGCATTGGCAAATGGACATTTTGGCATAAGAATGGTTTACAGTCATCAGATATAACTTACAAAAATGGGGAGATAGATGGTATATGGACTTCCTGGAATGAAAACGGTGACAAGGTATGGGAAGGAACATTAGAAGAATACAAAGCTGCCAAAGAAAAAGCTGCCGCTGAAAAGGAAGCAGCTGAATTGGCAGCTGCAGAAAAGGCTGTTGCAGAAAAGGCTTCCAAAGAAGCCGCAGCTGAATTAGCTGCTGCTAAAAATGCTTTAGCAAAATTAACAGCTGAATTAGCCGCCGCTGAAAAGGCTGCTGTTGAGAAAGCTGCAGCTGAATTAGCCGCTAAAAATGCTTTAGTAAAATTAACAGCTGAATTAGCTGCCGCTGAAAAGACCGCAGCAGAAATGGCTGCTGTTGCAAAAGCTGCTGAAGAAATGGCCGCTGCTGAGAAGGCTGCCTCAGAGAAGGCTGCTGCAGAAAAGGCTAATGCAGAAAAGGCTTCCAAAGAAGCCGTAGCTGAATTAGTTGCCGCTGAAAAGGCTGCTTCTGAAAAGGCTTCCAAAGAAGCCGATGCAGCAATAGCTGCAGCAAAAAATGCTCTGGACGCATTAGCTGTTGAATTAGCTGCCGCTGAAAAGACCGCAACAGAAATGGCTGCTGTTGCAAAAGCTGCTGAAGAAATGGCAGCTACAGAAAAAGCTGCCTCTGAAATGGCTGATGCTGAAAAAGCAGCTGCTGAAAAAGCTACCAAAGAAGCCGACGCTGAATTAGCTGCTACAAAAATAGCCCTAGCTGAATTAGCTGCTGAGAAGGCTGCTGCTGAGAAGGCTGCTGCTGAGAAGGCTGCTGCTGAGAAGGCTGCTCAACAAGTTGTTGATTGCCAGAAAAAGTATGATGATTCACAGGAAAAATATAAAGCAGGGCAATATGAGGAAACAGTAGCCATATTAGAAGACATTCTTCAGATGGACGGCTGTGAAGGAGGGATAAGTTCTAAGGCTCAGTTCTATATTGGCTGGAATTATGGAAATAAACAGTATAAACTTGAAGAAGCAAAAATAGCATATCAAAAAGTAGTCGATATTTATTTTTCGGATTTGAAATATGTAGAAAGGGCAAAAGAAAAACTGACTGCTTATAACTTGAGCGATGAAGCAAATTCCGTATATAATACAGGTGATTTCCAAATGGCTGTTTCTTTAAGAGAAAAAGTAGTTCAGCAAAAAGGATGCGATAAAACACTAGCAGCTAAAAATCAATACTTAGCTGGCTATATTTATATGAACAAACTAAATGATTTTGATAGAGCAAAAGTGGCCTATCAAAAAGTGATTAATAACTATACTGACAGTGCATATGTTTTAAAGGCAAAAAAAAAGCTAGCAGATCTACAATAAAATCAATTAATGTGCGTTAACTCTTACTCAAAGGGATAGGATTTAAACAAGAGCCCCGCAATAGCGGGGTTTTTTGTTTCCTCACATTTATCCTTACATTCTATTGATGAAAAAACACATTCCAGTATTAGCCTTATTATTAACTTCGTTCTTGTACCCACAATCCAAAGAAAACATTAATAATCTTGTCNAATATGGTGATAAGATGTTCAAGCATAATAATGATGAACCATTCACAGGCAGGGTATTNGATTTATACGAAAGTAATGGGAATAAAANATTGGAAGGTTTTTATAAAAATGGATTAAAAAATAGAAAGTGGCAATGGTGGTCTGAAGATGGGAAAAAGGATAAATCGGTAACTTATAAGAATGGAATTAAAAATGGAAAATGGACTTATTGGTATAAGAATGGACAAAAGTGGAAAGAAGGAACTTACAAGGGTGGAAAAGAAGATGGGAAATTGACTCGTTGGTATGATAATGGACTGAAGGAAATAGAAAGAACTTATAAGGATNAAAAACCAGTAGGGGAATGGACTTCTTGGTATCGTGATGGACAGAAAGAAGAAGTAAGAACTTATAAGGATGGAAAACCAGTAGGGGAATGGACTTCTTGGTATCGTGATGGACAGAAGGAAGTGGTAAGAACTTATAAGGATGGAGAACTAGTAGGGGAATGGACTTCTTGGCATCATGATGGACAGAAGGAAGTAAAAGGAACTTATAAAGATGGAGAACCAGTAGGGGAATGGACTTCTTGGTATCGTGATGGACAGAAGGAAAAAGAAGGAACTTACAAGGATGGTAAAAAAGATGGTAAATGGACTTATTGGTGGAAGAATGGAAATCAAAAAGAAAAAGGTCTCTACATGGTTGGTACATTTAACGATGAAGGAGAGATTTCATTTAAGGCTGGTAAATGGACTTATTGGTATGAAAATGGACAAAAGTGGAGAGAAGAAATTTATTCATCTGAAAGGTTCTATACTAAAAGGAAAGAGGGTGTAGAAATTGGTATATGGACTTATTGGNAAAAGGACGGTAATATGTATAAAGGTAAAGTGATTGGTAAAAGAGAATTTATTAAGAATACTAAACCACGTACTGTAAATAAGAGAAAGCCTATTGAAGAAGATGGATCATTTTTATTTTTTGATTATACTCGAAATGAAAGAACTACTAATATAAAATCATTTGAATCTTGGAATAGTGGTAAAAAGGATGGGGAATGGATGTATTTTAATGATGGAATCAAAACTCATGGAGGAACTTACAAGGATGGGAAAAAAGATGGATTATTAACTTTTTGGTATGAGAATGGACGGAAGCGAGCAGAACAAACTTACAAAGAGGGGGAAGAGATTTCTGAAAAATGTTGGGATAAAGATGGAAATGAAGAAGAGTGTGATTAACTCCGCACCAGAATTTCAACCTGTTAGAATGGATTTGGTATAAACAAAGATTTTTAAATGAAACGTTTTATTATACATATAATTATTATTTCATCTATCGCGTTATCACAGGACACATTAAGTACAAAGACATTTGGGGATTCCCTAATTAATGATGAAGGTCTTTCAGATCAACAGACAACAGATGACGGATTTATCAATACTGGCTGGACAGAATCTTATGGAAATGATGAGGAAGCAGCAGCAGCTGAATTAGCTGCTGCTAAAATTGTTCTGGCAGAATTAGCGGCAGAATTAGCCGCTGCTGAAAAGGTTGCTGCTGAAAAGGTTGCTGCTGAAAAGGCCGCTGAAAATAATCTAGATGAATTATCTGTTGAATTATCTGCCGCTAAAAATTCCATAGCAGAATTATCTTTTAAATTAGTGGCCGCTGAAAAGCATGCAGGGGTAATGGCCACTGCTGCACAAGCCGCCGCTGAATTATCTGTCGCTGAAAATACCCTAGCTGAAATAGCTGCTGAAAAGGCTACCAGACAAGCCGCTGCAGCAATAGCTGCAGCTGAAAAGGCCGATGATAAAAAACATACCAAAAAAGCAGCCGCTGAATTAGCTGCCGCTAAAAAAGCTGCCAAAGAAGCCGCAGCAGCAATAGCTGCAGTTGTAAAGGCCGCAACAGAAATGGCCGCTGCTGCAAAAGCTGCTGAAGAANTGGCCACTACTGCAAAAGTTGCCTTAGCAGAATTAACTGCTGAATTANCNGCNGCTNANAANGCTGCCNAAGAAGCCGCTGTTGAATTAGCTGCTGCTAAAATTGCCTTTGCTAAATTAGCCGATGAGAAGATTGCTGCTGAAAAGGCTGCTGCAGAAAAGGCTGTTGCAGAAAAGGCTGCTCAACAAGTTGTTGATTGCCAGAAAAAGTATGATGATTCACAGAAAAAATATAAAGCAGGGCAATATGAGGAAACAGTAGAGATATTAGAAGAAATTCTGCAGATGTACGGCTGTGGTGAAGATATAAGTTCTAAGGCTCAGTTCTATATTGGCTGGAATTTCGGAAATAAACAGGGTGCGCTGGATACAGCAAGAGCAATATATCAAAAAGTGGTCGACAGCTTTTCTCCCGGTTTGAAATATGTCGACAAGGCAGAGAAAAGGTTGGCTGGCTATAAGATAAATGATTTATCTGTAGCTGCATATGATGAAGGAAATTTCGAGG
>PAWC01000058.1 GCA_002713385.1 Fidelibacterota bacterium | reverse complement strand
GTTTTGACCCCTCTGTGGCCCATTCTGGCGCATGTTTATCCCTACGTCTGTAGGTAGTCGCGGTTTTATGCACAGCCCCGCGATTGTGGTCATGTTTAGCTACAAGGTTCCGCTGGCGTCGAATATTGCGACGCTGTTTTTGCTCTGATTCTGGCACCCGTTTGACCTGTTTAAAAATGTATGCTAGACTGAATTCGTTGGCGCCCTACTATAGTTAAACTACTGTAGTTAAACTGTTAAACTAACGTTTATATTTATCTGTAGTCTGTTGTTTAACTATAGTAGTTTAACTATAGTTTAAGGCTCTTACATACTAACGTAATCAAACGTAACACATTGATTTAATTAAGAAAAAGAGAAAGAGAAAATGGTCTACAATTGGGTAAGTTGGATGTCGCCAGGAGGACAGGGGGTGACGCATATACGACTGCGGTGAGAAGTTGCATCCCTCATACTGGAGGCTCGAAAACAGGAGACTGAAATGAAGAACGAATGCGGCAAAACGCGAGATGTAGAAAACCCATACGAAACGTGGGTGAATGACAGGGCTGGCTTCGAGTGGAGAGTTTTGAAGAAATACCAGCGGCCTGACAAGGAAGCGGCAAACCCATACGCACGGTGGTTGGTGGCGGCAAGATCACCATACACATACGGGTCGTGGGAGTACGGTGACACATATGTCAGCGAAATAACATCAAACGCGCGGAAGGTGGATTAACATGGGCAGAATGAGAATGGATTTAGTGCGCGAACTGCTGGAGAATAGCAGCTACTCAACGAGGGAGATAAATCTTCTTTGGGATATGCTATTTCCCGACCTTGCCGAACGCAAGCCGAAGGAGTTGGAGCCAAAGTTGTATGCTATTTCCCAAGCAATCGCGTGGCCGACGGAAACGCCCATGCATATCAGATTCCATCCAGACGGAGAACCAGTATGATGCTTAAAACATACCAATCGGAGTGCGAATATTGCCCAACGGTGATAGAAATTCCGTTACGAGCTGACCCCTGGCAGGGTTGGCTACCTAAAGAAGCATTCTTGTGCGATGAATGCTTTGAACTTTTACATGAGGAGGATTAGAAATGGCTGGTGGCTCAATTAAACACGCATATTGGGACGGTATGTACACGCGATTGGTGGGCGAAAGTCCATCAGGAACGCGCTGGGAACTGTCGCTCACAGAGTCGGATTCTGAGGAGTTACTGTACCAACTGGACGTAGCTCTGAAGGAACGCGACGATGATTACATGAGAAAAGCGGATGAAAAATAACCCCAAGATGTTTACCAAGCATGGATTTGAAGGCATCTGGCGTCCAGAAGCAAGGAAGCTGGATGTCTACGAGGTCGATCAATCTGGCGCCCAGCACTGGCTCCGATCAAAGGAGTTTACCAACGGTCGAGTAGCGGAGAAATATTTCATGGATAGGGTTAAAAATAGACCTGTGCTTCAGTTTGCAGACACAGGCGATGACGATCACTTATCTGATGGATAGTCCTGATTGCACCTGTCAGTACGGGCATGAGTTGTGCGCCTATCAGTGGGGCGGCTGGTGTTCGCGTGATATTGAGGCGCAGAATGAGGCCGCCAGGCTACAGTATTCTATCGACGAGTATGTTGATTTTAATGGCTTGTATTACAGCGACTTAGAGGGCAGAAGCTAACATAATGCAAGGTGTTTTTAACTTGGATAGGGCGATGCGTAAGCTGTCAAACCTACCCAAAATGGCTACTGCCACGTTGAGGAGGAGTGGCAGAGTGGAACTTGACACCCTGATGAACAAGGCGCTGAAGCACATCAACGTCATAAAGCACTACAAGGAGCCGAAAGCCAGGGTGGACAGGTACATGCGAGATGCGTGGAAAATCTATAGGAGGTTACAACGAATGAGAGATTACCCCCAATATTTTGTGGATAATCGCAGACATAATCCAGAAAGAACCGCTTCCATTGAGGAGGTGATGTGGTCTGGAACACAGCATGGTTACACGCATATCAGATGGGATGTCAAGGCTTTGATGGCTGTACCTAAAAACGGTCAGCACGAGAATATGTGGTATCGCACGACCTGGCCTTCGTGGTACAATAAGGCTTCCAACCTGGAAGACACAGACTATTGGGTATTTAAAGGAGAATATAAGAAACATGAGTAGCGTTATACATTTAGACACAGAAACATTACGGAAGTATGAGAAGATCACCGATGCTGAACGCAAGGTAAGGTCAGCCAGCGATCCAGAATATCTCAAAGAAGTAATGGACTATTACCTCAACGGCACCAAGCTAAACGGCATCAAGTTGCCCGACTGTTTGGGTGGCGATTCGATCTTCAAGGAGAAGTTCAGATTTGCTGCTGGTGAGTTGACGGTACTCGCTGGCATCAATGGTGCTGGCAAGTCCCTGTTGGCTAGTCAGATCATGTTGTCGGCGGCAGAGCAGGGGTTCAGATGCCTGTCTATCTCGCTGGAGATGTCACCACGAATGCAGTTAGCGCGAATGATGAGGCAAACCTCACTACAGGCTACCCCAAGCCTGGATGCCTCTCTCGACTTCGCTAAGTGGTCGGGTGATAGCATCTGGTTCTACGATCAGTATGGATCAGTCAACCCACGCACCTTGTTCAGCATCATACGCTACGCAGTAGACGTACACGCTGTGGACTTTGTGCTGGTGGATTCCCTGATGACCTTGAGTACAGCCAGTGATGACTGGAATGGACAGAAAGATGTCATCTGCGGCCTAGCTGGTGCGGCACGGGGTTTAGATACCCACGTTATGCTAGTGGCCCACGCCAGGAAGGGTGCCAGCGTTAAAGACCGTCTGGATAAATGGAGCGTGGCTGGAAGTGCGGACTTGACCAACAGGGCTGACAACGTGTTCCTATTGGGGCGCACATTTGAGCTAGACCCACACCAACCCGACGCCTACATGAGCTTGTGCAAGGCGCGGAATTTTGATGGCGCTGAGATGGATGTGGACTTGTGGCTGGACATGGCTTCGATGAATTACTACCGTGAGAGCGAGTTACCCACCCAACTAGGTATGGGGGGTAGTGTTAGGCCAGAAGGTGGCGTGGTGGGCGAATTAGAGGCCGTAGGATTGAACTAATGAAGGAATACGCTTTCCATCACCACACGGACGAAGACTTCACCAACATTGGTTTGGAAGTTGCGATGATTGCTCAGAAAATCTTTGATAAGTGTGGAGCATCGGGTGATTTTGCAATTCAATCACCCACCGTGTTTGGTTCTGTCAACCGCATCAAATTAACTCCGTTGGGGTGGGTAGCAAGTCGTAACCACTGTAACGATAAATTCTTGTCGGCATTTGAAAGGATGCTTGGCACGCGTCAATGAAACCTCAGTCTGCAAAGAATAAAGGGCGGAGACTCCAACAGTGGGTNAGACAGGCTTTGATTAGCCGNATGGGTCTTGATCCNGCTGACATAGAGTCCCGNTCAATGGGTGCTGGTGGTGAGGATATTATGCTATCTGCCAGCGCCAGAAAGAAGTTTCCTTATTCTGTCGAGTGCAAGAATACGGAGAGCTTGAACGTCTGGAAGGCGTACCAACAGGCCAAAGCCAACTGCGGCGAGTACATCCCTATGCTTGTTATCAAGAAGAATAGAGAGGTGCCACTAGTGGTGGTCGAGGCCGAACATTTCTTTAACAAACTTGTTGACAAACAATAGGAGATACTTTATAATGCGAGGCATGATAATTAGAAACACCCCACTCTCTGTATTCCGTGAATTGGAAGAGGCTATTTTCTCACCCAATAAATACGGACGGGCATTTGATGCAGGGTCTAAGGATAACCCTTCCATCATTGAACGACATGAACTAATCACGCGCAAGTATCGTGCGTGGGTAGAAGAGGATGGGTCTTATCACGAAGAGGTAATCACAGATGCAGATGAATTAATTGAAAACCCAGGAGGGACAGATTAGTGAAGAAAATTGAACACGACCTAAAGCGACCATTCCCTGTTGACAGGCTGAGATGGCGTCGAGGTCAAGGTGGTAGTGGTGAACTGGTGTACATCACCGCGCGAGATGTAATGGATAGGCTGGATCAAGCAGTAGGNGTAGATGGTTGGGAAGAGCGGTATGATTTTATTGGTGGTCGTATGATGTGCTACCTTACGATAAACATTGGTGGGAAGTATGTAACCAAAGCTGATGGTGCTGATGACAGCAACATCGAGGCGGCGAAGGGCGGAATCTCTGATGCATTTAAGCGTTCAGCCGTCAAATTTGGTGTTGCTAGATATCTTTACCACCCTGCGGCGTTTAACAAGCAGAAGCAACCCGCTTCATGGGCTACGCCAGAGGGCTATGACGCTCTCATGGCGAAGCGAGAGAAGAAATCTATTGAAGAGTGGAGGAAAGAGTATGGCAACAGCGTTTAGAACTGAGTTAGGAGAGACTGTATTTCGTCACAAGTACGCCAGCAATGCGTATGAATCTTGGGAAGATCGAGCGCACACGGTAGTTAATTATGTGTGCGGCGACATGGATGGTCAAAAGAATAACCTCATGTCTAAGTCTGACAGGGATCAACTGGCGAATTACATCTCCGATTTCAAGTTCATGCCTGGAGGTAGATACCTCTGGTACGCTGGACGCGATGCGAGATTCTTTAATAATTGCTACCTGTTGAGGCTTGAGGAAGACTCACGCGAAGCGTGGGCTGGACTTACGGAGAGAGCCATGTCATGCCTTATGACGGGTGGCGGCATAGGAGCGGATGTATCTCTGTGCCGTCCATCTGGTCGCCAGTTGCGACGAACTGGTGGCGTGGCAAGTGGGCCTATCCCTTTGCTACACACCCTGAACGAGGTGGGTAGGAACGTCATGCAGGGTGGCAGTCGCAGATCAGCCCTGTATGGCAGCCTCAACTGGCAGCATGAGGATGCGTGGGATTTCTTACACATTAAAAACTGGCACGATATGACAGTTCCAGGCACTAACATGTCTGTATCTGACGTAAAGAAAGCTGATTTTAATTACCATGCGCCACTCGATATGATGAACATAAGCCTTAATTATGATGACGCATGGCTAAACGGCAATGGGTCTGAGGTGTTTACTGAGAATTGTAGACAGGCATTAATGACAGGAGAGCCNGGATTCTCCTTTAACTTTGGAGTAAAAGAAAATGAAACACTTAGNAATGCCTGTACNGANATCACTNNNGAAGATGANAGNGATGTATGTAATCTTGGNAGNGTCAACNTGGCTGCCATTGATTCCATTGACGAGTTTAAAGATGTAGTAACCCTNGCCTCTAAGTTTTTAGTTTGCGGATTGATNCGCGCNCACCTNCCCTACNNTAAAGTAGANAANGTNAGACAGCAGAACTCCCGCATTGGNTTGGGNTTGATGGGNGTNCATGAGTGGCTGNTGCAACGNGGACACAAGTANGGNATGTGCGACGAATTTAAATCATGGNTAAAGGTATACAGNGATGAATCAGAAAGAAGTGCTAATGAACACTGTGACAGACTGTTTCTCAACCGNCCTAAAGGATATCGAGCGATTGCCCCAACAGGAACTATATCGATCCTTGCGGGAACCACCTCTGGAGTGGAGCCTATCTACGCAGTCGCTTACAAGCGACGTTATCTTGCGGATGGGACCAAATGGAAGCATCAGTTTATGGTTGACGGCACAGCCGAAGCCTTAATCAGTAGAGGCATCAAGCCAGAAGATATTGAATCGGCGGTTGATCTTGCGGCTGATCCAGAGCGTAGGATTAAGTTTCAGTTTGAGTTGCAGAAGTATGTAGATCACGCTATAAGTTCTACACTTAATCTGCCAGCGTGGGGTACGGACTTGAATAACGAGAGCGGAGTAAATGAGTTTGAGAGGTTAGTGCGTAAGTACGCGCCAGGATTGCGCGGCCTTACCGTGTACCCTGATGGCTCTCGCGGTGGGCAACCCATAACGTCAGTAGCTTATGAGGAGGCTAATAGCAAGCGTGGGGTCATCTTTGAAGATAACTCTGATGAACAATGCTTGTCGGGGGTCTGTTCGATATGAGAGCGCCAGATAAATACAAGGGCCACTACGAGGCTATGGTTATACAGCCGATAGAATACATACAGATGAATGACCTTGACTTCTGTAGTGGGAACATTGTTAAGTACGCCTCACGGTGGAATAGGAAGGGCGACCCCATAGGGGACTTGACAAAGATAATTGATTATGCAACAATACTGCTAAAGCAGCAGAGGAAAGAATTAGTACAGGAAGATGCAGATGCAAAACCGATGGTGTATGCCCATGTCGGGCAATCAAATAACTAAATTAGGAGATTTAATTATGGACATGAAAGACAACACGATAATGCTGTTTGTAAATGATAAGGAAGGTAATGAAAAGCGTCCAGACTATTCTGGTAAAGCGTTGTGGAATGGTGAAGAGATTTCTGTTTCCATCTGGAAGAATGTCTCTAAGGCTGGCAATAACTATTTGTCAGGCCAGTTGCAGCCACCTTACAACGGGAGTGGTAAGAGTAGCTCTTCCGCTGGCGTATCGGATGACGTTCCTTTCTGATGTTGATTGAGTACGCCAAGGGTCCGTCTGTCGAGTTAGCTTTTGACAAGCGGTTACATTCATACAAAGCAGATGACGTTATAGTCCCCAGCGCCACTCAGGTGCTGGGGATTATATCTAAACCCGCTCTTGTACCGTGGGCCTTGAAGATGGGTGCAACCTGGCTGGAGCGCAACATGTTCTACGATGACACCAGCTCATCAGAGGGTCAGGGGGTGTTCCATACCAAGGGTATGGGTCTTGATGCTTTGATTAAGGGTGTGAAGGCGGCGTACAAAACCAAGTCTGGTGATGCTTTAAACATAGGCAACCTTACCCATGAGTGGCTTGAGAAAGCTATCAAGTGGAAGCTGGGGGAGGGGGAGGCACCAGACAACCCAACCAATGAAGGAGTTATCAATGCTGTGGATGCCTTCAGAGAGTGGGTTAAAGAGAACGATGTTAAGTGGATATCTTCTGAAGAGAAGTTATACAATCGTGGTTACAAGTATGCTGGAACAGTGGACGCTATCGCTGAGATAAACGGGGAGTATTGCGTTATAGATTGGAAGACATCAAGGGCAATATATCCAGAGTACTATCTACAGGTAGCTGCCTACGCTAAAGCGGTTGAGGACATGAAGGGTCGCCATGTAGATGCTACTTACATTCTTAGGTGCGACAAGACCACTGGAATGTTTGAGGCTGCCAGGTCAGCAGAACCAGAGTTGAGTGAGAACTTCAAGGCTTTCTTGTCCGCGAAGTTTTTGTTCCATAGGATGAAGGAGTTGAAATGAGCGAGGTTAGTTTTGGTCAGATGTTGTTGTTCCACTTTGGGTCATCCATCACCCTGGCTAGGGAGATGTCGGCTGGAAAGTTGGGTAATGTAGACATTAAGTCTATAGGGGATATGCTGTTGGAGAGTGCGTATAATTCTGACAGCGTTATCGAACAGAAACTTTGGGAAACTTTAAAGGAGTTAGTAAATGAAAAGATGGACTTACCGATTGCGGAGGTGTATTATTTTAATCCTACGACGGTTGAGTACGGTGATTCGGAGGATGAGAAAGAGCCAGCCTAGTTCTATCGGGCCTGAATCTTATCTACGCAGATAATGTCATACACTAAATCTTACAATGAGGGAATGAGTGCGGAGTCAAGGTTCATCACTCTATTGGGAAGTAGATTCATTAGGGTGGCAACACCAACCGAAGACAGGAAAGAGCATTGGGACGTTCTAACTACCATAGGTAAGGTAGACGTTAAGGGCAAAAAGAGAAACAAAAGAAACGACGCCAACGCAGACCCGAACATACACTACTACGAGTTTAGAAACGTAGCTGGGAATATTGGGTGGGGCATACCTACGGATGTAGATAGAGTGATAGCTTTTGAGGTTGAGGAGGGGTTTATCCTAGTAAGACCAGAAGATGTTTACTACCCACTGCTCGACAAGTGCGCCAGGAATGGTGGAGGTGCTGGGTTCTTCGAGTGTAGAGGAAGATTGGGGAGACTAGATTGGTTTACCAAAGTACCCACGCATTTTCTGAGAACTCATTCATTTGAAACCATAGGGAATGATAATGGATTGTGATCTAGATAGCGTTGATGCTTACTTGATAAGCCAATGCGAGACTGCGGAGTATTGCGTGGTCAATGAGGTTCTCAATGGTACTGAGTACATCGTTAGAATTGGGGAGAGGGTTTATGTTATGATAATTCCAGAAGATGTTAAACCCAAGTAAGGAGCAGCAGGATGAGTGGGAGAGGCAGAAGATGCTATGCAACGCACGGTACTGCTGGAGGAATAGAGATCGCCCATGCCCAACTGGAGGAACATGGGGGCAGAAGTTTAAATCTTGGTACAAGATGTCACTTGACGAATATGCTTATCACAAACGAATGGAGAAACTTAATGCAAGTAAAATGGGATAACTGCGGGTTTGGTAAGGTGGGGTATGGAGATTATTGGAGAGCGGAGAAGATGGGCAAGCGTGAAGGGGCTAAGTTTGGATACCTGTTAGCTAATTCGGATCATACCTATTTGTCGGTCAACCCTGGACCCTTCGAGTCTCCAGAGCATCGAGACAAAACTATAGTTGAGGACGTGAAGAAAAGAGAACTCAAAACAAACGGGAGGAAACAGCGTGGACGCTCTTAGCTTGGTGCTACTTGTTCTTGCTCTTTTTGTTTTCTTAGGCTAGAGGTAGGTTACGTCTATGACGCATCCCTTTGGGAACGCTGTTATCCCATAGGGTACTGGCTTGTCCTCAGACTTGCCTTCCCAATCTTCGTAGTCTAAGGTGTTGGCAATCTTGATGGTTTCATCATCTTCGTAGACGTGCCACCCTATGCTTTCTAGCGTCGGGCATTTTATGTCTACATGCTTCTCCCATTCATTGGAGGCGATGACATCCCGCCACTGTACGCGGCAGACTTTATAAATGGTGAAGTTTACTTTTTCTTCTTGCGTTCCAGCGGTCCTGGGAGAATCCACCCCAGCACCATAGGAATCAATACAACTAAGATTAGTAACCATCCGCCCATCTCTATGAGTTGTCCAACTACATCCCAAAAATTAGTTTCTGCACAATTAGCTGCTGTAGGCATGTTGTCTCCTTTCATCGTCTCCATTACGTCCGCAACCACACTGGTCACAGAGGCACCGCCCGCTGCCGCCAGTAACACAGGAGCAGTCCCCGATGTCGCAATCGAGGCAATCGCACCCGCTCCTAACGAGCCGCCCCCGATCAATACTGCTTTCTTTAGGCTGGTACATCCGCCTACCCAAAGAACAGAGAGTAAACAAGCGTAGCGGCTAGTAGAGCTGCTGCTACTGCGAACATAGGGTTTTCTTTTGCCCAGCTTTTTAATGATTCCATATAACATTTTCCTATCTGTAAGGTGGGCATTTGCCCGTGATTGGGTCGCATCCCAAATAAGGTCCAGCCCCTCCCCCCATCTTAGTTGGTGATTTAGGAACTGCTGTTGCTATGCGCGGTGAGGCTGCTATCGGTATGGGTGCTGGCATGGCTGTAGGCATGAGTGATGGCATAGCTGTAGGCATGGGCGGCGGCATGAGTGGGGCAGTCATAGCTGCCGTGGGAGACATTGATAGCGGTGGTGGTGCTGTAGGGAAGGCCGTCGGCCCCCCAGACATCATCTTTGAAAATGCTATGGGGTCAAATCCAGGCGGGATATGCATTCCTGATGCCTTTGCTGCTGATACAATCTCAGCCGCTGTTGGGTCTACAGTTCCAGTTATGAAACTATACCCAGGTGGCCCAGAGGAGGTGGTCGGAGCGCTTACAGGGGCCGCTGCTCTGCTTGCTGCTTCTCTTACAGCATACGCCGCATCTATATCCCCACCAGCATCCAGATAAGCCTTGTATTCCGCTGGACTGAAAGAATCACTACTTCTACCAAAACGCAATCTGATGGTATCATGGGGGCCAAACGTGGCAGGAGTTTCTCCATGACCGTCATATTCTGTACCCATGGCTGTTGGTGGTGGTGGCGCTGCTGCCGACATTAAACCCACAGGAAAACCACTTGGCCCAATAGTGGGTAATGGCGTCATTCCTAACAGCCCCGCTGGTGGCATGGCAGATCCAGGTGGCTCGAAAGATAATGAAGAAGGGTCGGGTATTCCTGATGTCGGGGGGCTTACTGCCATTATTTATTCCCCAAGTGTGAAAGAGTTACCGCAACCACATGATTTGGTGTTGGGTATGTCAAATTTAAATGTTGGCGAGAATGCGTCATCAGTCCAATCCAGAGTTGCCTTTGACAAATACTCCGCCGAAATGGAGTCTATCAGGACGTTGGGATTTATCCATACATCCCCCTTGACTGGGCGCTTCTCTTGTTCGCGTGCTAGGTCTACCGTGAATCCACTGCACCCACCTCCGTTTACAGATATACGCAATCTCTCTGAGTCTCCCAAAATCTCTTCTATTTTTTGGTCTGCTGAAGGGGTGATGTTCATGGTCCACGTCGATGCCCTAGATTGTCTATCTTAACAGACAGGGATTTCAACATATCTTTTATCTCACCAAATTGTTCAGAGTTCCTAGCGTCAGACCTATCCATACGCGAAGCCAAACTTCTTATGTCCATCTGATTGACAACTGTTTCTTTCTCAATATCAGTAATGTATGCAAAGAATCCTACAGCGATAGCCAGTGTCCCAACAATATGAGATACAGACATGCTCTTGGATAGATGCCAACCACCATTACCACGCCGATCTGGTCCCGTATATTCAACCATTATATGGGTTCCTCAGATTCATCAAGTTGTTTAACAGGTTGTTTAGCTGGTAGGCTTTCTGTTTCTATTGTTCTGAGAGTGTCTTTTGCAGACCAGAAGATACAGGTTTTGTTTACGCCCTGATTATGTAATAGAACAGTGCTGCTAGGATTGTTTTTATTCTCTGTAATATACATCTGTATATTTAGTCCAGTAGGTGTGCTGATGTCCATAGCATGAACAGGCTTCTCATTATAGCCCTCAAGAAGCTCACCCATTAACTCTTCAGGACCGCCAAAAGTGCATAGGACTTGAAGCGACACAACAGCTTTAAACATCTTTGGCTTCTCTGCCGCCACTGCTGGAGAGAAGGTAAGAGCTGCCAATATGATTAATAGTATTGATTTCATAAACATTACTCAAAAGACCTTTTTTCCCAACCTTTCCTTACACCAAGAAGACCCTCTCTAGTTTTTTTTACTTCTTCTAGGTAAGGTTTTTGTGGCATATCTTTTACCTCTGACGGGTCTACAAAAAATCTTTTTACTTTTAGAGGGTCGCCCTCTAACTCACTCAGTTCTTTCATTCTGCTTTTCGCCTTCGCCCTCAGATGCCCAAGAACACTTTTTAAAATAAGTTTTTTACCCTCATCTCCTAATTCCTTGTAGCTTTTGTCGGGTTCCAGCGCCGCTGGGTAACTCAAGTTGTTTAGCCCCTTCATTTCATGGAGGTCTTTTACTGGCATATCACTTAGCATTACAGATGTAATTGTCCTAGTAGCATCAAGTCCATACTGTTCTGTCGGACCTTGTATTAGACCCATTCTGAATCTAATAGAATCCTTGGTTCCGCCTTTGGGGCTTTGGGTATATCTTAGAATTCCCAGCCTATCAAGTTCGGCCTCTACGACATTCTTTGTCCTCGTGGTTATAAATGCAACAAACCTTTCTGGGTCCTTCCGTAGCATATCTATTCTTTCGTTTAATATCTTCCTCTCTGCTATTGGGATGTTTGCTAATGTTGGGTTTATGATTTTTCCCCACAGGCTATCATCAGAAATATCTCTTGCTGGTCCCCCACCCTTTACCGCATACTCTACATCTACTACTTGCTTCAGTGGATAAGTGAATACTCCCATATTTTGCCCAACAAACTTCGCTGTTGTATCCAACAATGTCTCGCCTTTTTTAGCTCGAAGCATATCCACAAACATAAGGCCAGTTCCAGATATTCTATTAATGCCTATGGTGGCATTAGCGTAGTCCATGGCGGTTAAATTAGCATCCTTACCCTTCAATGCTTCAGCCATAAAAAGATAGGTAGTGAATGGAGCAAATGCTCTCAGGTCTATATATGGGCGCTCTCCCGTAACTGGATCGCGTGGCCCTGTATACCACTCGTAATATCTTTCACCAGCGTTAGGGTGGTCGCGCATCTGCATGGCTGCACCAAGCATTGTGGTTCCTATTAAACCACGCGAGGCTGACCTGGTAAACGTCCTAGTGTTTCCCTTGGCTAATTCCCTCATTGACTTTGGTCCCAAAGCCTTTAACAAACCAAGGGGGGAATGCTCTATTAAAAAAGGAAGCGCATTACCAAATGCAAATCTAGGAAATGGATGCACAGTATACAAGGGGGGTATAGCTTCAAATCCCTTTGTAATAGTTCGGGCTATCTTTCCACCGCTAGACGCAAACGAAATATCCAAAGCGTGCTGCACCGCATCATCCAATAATTCAGCGGGGATTTTCTTTGGATCTATAGTGTTTATATCTGGAAAGTTTTTTTCCTTTAAACTTTTATCCAGTCTTGCTTGAAAGGCAACTCGTCTAAAGAATCTTTCCTGCAATATGTTTGCGGAATTAATAAATCTTGCATACCTATTAATTATATCAATTTCATGTACTGACTTATTTAAAAGCTGGCCCTCTGTTATGGGGTTGCCGTCCAGTATGTTATCAAGCAACTTCTTATCCCTAATGAGTGGGATAGAATCTTTTAAAGCCCTTCCATCTGCCTTTAAAGAATTAATTATGCCCCGCACAGATTCTCTGCCAGAAGTTCCTCTCAGACCAGCCTGTATAGCATCATCAATAATTCCTATACCTAGTCTGCCAGTTTGTCCTATTGCGTTCCTGATAGCGGTTACAAGTTGGCTAACCATGCTGGCTCTCCACACATTTAAACCCTGTCCTATGAAACTCCAAATCTTAGCTGGTATTGTATCTGAACCAGTACCATACCTTCTCTCTAAGTCTGCCGCTATATCATCAAGTTCTTTTCTTAGTGGCGCTGGTGTGGTTTTTTGTTTAGCTAACTGCTTGGCTATCTGTGAAAGAGTATTTAGATTTCTGCCACCCTCTGATGCAGTCTGCCTAAAAACCTCAACGGGGTCTACACCCAAATCGTCCAGTATTTTTAAAAGATTTTCACTCCCTAAATCACCACGACGCATTGCCTCAAACAACTCGTTTCCTATGCTGACATAAAGACGCTCACCAACCTTACCACTTCTTCTTGCGGCCTCTACTCTTTGCACCAGGTCTGGATTTCTAGCAACCTCGCCAAATAATTTAACAGACATTCTTTCAACAAGGCCAGCCGCCGTTTCATCTATCTTGGTGGCTCCCAGTGTGGGCCTTCCAGCGTCGCCAGCCACGTCTACAGCAGTTGCCTCAGCTTTCGCTGTGGGCTTTGGTGGCCCCATAATTCCTTCGGGGTATCCTCCCGCTATAACCCTCTCCTCTCCAGCCGCCCTTCCCAAAACTCCACCCAGCTTTTCTCCGTGAGGCATT
>PAWC01000057.1 GCA_002713385.1 Fidelibacterota bacterium | reverse complement strand
TTTATCTAAAAAATTGCCCAACAATGTGTGTCCGCCTTTTATTTTAAGGGTACTACCCCCCATTTGGTTTTTACAGGTTGGAACTTTGGTTGAGTTTTTGGTTAGAAAGGGTAGAAGGGTAGCACTATGGTAGCACTATTTGCTACTTGAGGGCTTAAATCCCAGAAGTTCATTGACATTAACAGCTGCTTCTTAAAGCTACAAAAAACCCCCGCTTATCGAGGACAAACAGGGCTTCAATTAAAAGCGGGACCGACGAGACTCGAACTCGCGACCTCCGGCTTGACAGGCCGGCGTTCTAACCAACTGAACTACGGTCCCAAAAAAATAACTATTTTTTATCCCTGTAAATGAGCGCAGTAGGAATAACCACCACATATCCGAGAAAAAGCATAATTGGAGCGATCTTCAGGCTTTGAGTACTGGTTGTTTCACCGGTAGCCATGACAATATAACCCAGCGCAATAAGTAAAATTCCCACAACAAAAATAATATAATTTTTGCTGGTAAATGTCCATCCTTCAATGAGGTGTAAGTGTTTTACTTCTTTTCCTTTATTCATAGCGGCGGGGGAATTAAAGCGACCATTTCCCATGACCAAAGGGAAACTTAAGCACACATTTCCAATTTATTTTTAAACAGAAAATTGACTTGTGTAAATTAAAGTACCTAAATTCGCGCCCTTATAATCATGGCGTTACAGTACTTTTATCCGGGGAAACGACTGATTGGCGTATTGCTGGGAGTCTTTCTATTTAGTTTACTGGCATTTTTCCTGTTGATCATTAATTGGCCTCAGGGTAATCCCTATGCACTGATTAAAGTTCAGATCCCAAAAAGATCTAACGTAGCAGATGTAAGTCGTATTCTGAAAGAGAAGAATATCATTACCAATGAACGTGCATTCAATATAGCTGTTTGGACGCTTGGTCATGAAAAGAAACTTCCGGCCGGTTCTTATACATTGCATACAGCAAGGTCCAACTACCAGATTATTGATCAATTGGTCCATGGCGTACCAAATCTGAAACAGATCACAGTATTTGAAGGATGGACGATCAATAAAATCGCTGCTGAACTGGAAAGAGTATTGGGGACAGACGCTAATGACTTTTTGGAACTGTGTGAAGACAGGAGCTTATTGAAAAAATGGAATATTAACCATGACTCCTTTGAAGGATTTTTGTTTCCGGATACATATTATTTCCTAGAAAATGAGGACCCTAGAATAATTCTGTCATTAATGGTTACACAATACCATAAATGTATGACGGATTCCTTAAGGGATCGTGCACAGGTATTAGGTATGAATGAGATAGAAGTGATCACTTTGGCCTCAATAATTGAAGGTGAAGCGCTCTATGATAAAGAGCGGCCCATCATAGCAGGTGTGTACCATAATCGCCTGCATAAAGGGATGAAGCTGCAGGCCGATCCAACGATCCAATATATCATTGATGATGGTCCGCGAAGGCTCTTCAAGAAGGATTTAATGATTGAATCGCCATACAATACATATTTGAATAAAGGACTACCACCAGGGCCGATCAATAATCCAGGTAAAAAGTCAATACTGGCGGCATTGTTTCCTTTGAAAAATGATTATCTGTTTTTTGTCGCTCGGGGAGACGGCTATCATACATTTACAAAAACAGAGCAAGAGCATAATCAAGCTAAACGAAAATTTAAAAAAATGCGTAAAAGAACTCACAAAGAACAGAAAATAAGTAAAGCAAATTCTTAAATAAATGGCAAGTAAAACTTTAAACAAAGTACAGAAAAAAGCAGTGCATGCAGTTGGTAATCCGGTGTTGATCTTCGCTGGCGCCGGTAGTGGTAAAACACGTGTTTTAACACATAAAATTGCACACTTGATTGAAGAAGGTCTCTTCAAACCAGAAGAAATTTTAGCGGTAACATTTACGAATAAAGCAGCTGAAGAAATGTCCAACCGGGTCATAGCTTTACTCAATCAAAAAAATATACCTCTGAATATTGGCACTTTTCATTCTATCTGTTCCCGTCTACTGCGGAAAGAAATTCACTGCTTGGGATTCTCTAAAGATTTTGTCATTTACGATGTGCAGGATCAGATTGCACTCATTCGAGTGGTTATGGATGAATTAAAAATTGCCAGGTCGTTTGTAGATCCTAGAACAGTCAGTAATACCATCAGTCATTATAAAAATAAAATGCTGAATGCTAACGCTGCAAAAAAATCTGCCCGGACTATTATAGATAAAACAATCATTGATATTTTTAAGAATTACCAGATTGCTCTGAAGAAAAACAATGCGCTGGATTTTGATGACCTTTTACTATTTCCTTTGGTATTATTTGAAAAATTTCCGGATGTATTGAAAAAATACCAGGAAAAATGGAAGTATGTACTTGTAGATGAATACCAGGACACGAATCGTCCGCAATTTCTGTTTATCAACGCGATAGCCAATGCACATAACCAGATTTGTGTTGTCGGAGATGATGATCAGTCCATTTACGGTTGGCGGGGAGCTGACATTAGAAATATCCTTGATTTTGAAAAAACCTTTCCAGGTTGTGAGATTTATAAACTGGAGCAAAACTACCGTTCCACCCAGCAGATCTTAAATGCTGCCAGCGCAGTGGTCAAAAATAATGAAAACCGTGCTCTGAAAGAATTAAAAGCCATGAATGGCGCCGGCGATAAGCTTGGGCTTCTGGAAACAAACGATGAGATGGAAGAAGCTGATGCGTTGATCAGTGTTTTGGAAAAAGAAATCAAAATGAACAAGCGTACGTTCAGTGACTTTGCAGTTCTTTACCGTACGAATGCCCAGTCAAGAGCGTTGGAAGACAGTTTGCGTAGGAATGGTATTCCGTATAAAATTATTGGTGGTATCCGTTTCTACGAACGCAAAGAAGTCAAAGACCTGCTGGCCTATCTGCAACTGATCGTTAACAAAAAGGATACCATCGCCTTACGACGAGTTGTCAATTTCCCACCTCGGGGTATTGGCCTAAAAACTGTAGATAAATGTGTCCAGGAGGCAAAAAAGTCTAATTTAGAATTGTTCGATGTACTGGCGGATCCATCGAAGATGAATATACGCGGCAAGCAGGCAGACGAATTGAATCGTTTCTTTGAAATCATCAGTAAATATCATGATTTACTGGATAAACTGAATGCCGGTGAACTGGTGAGGACCCTCGTGGATGAAACGGGTATCCTGAAGCATTATAAACGCCAGGATACAGCAGAAGACCTGGAACGTATTAATAATATTAATGAAGTATTAAACAGTGTCGATGAATTTATGGCGCGCAATCCGCAAGTGATGCTGACAGATTTTCTGGAAGAAGTATCATTACTTACAGGCATTGATCAATGGAATGACCAGGAAAACAGGGTAACGCTTATGACCGTCCATTCTGCAAAGGGCTTGGAATTTCCAGTCGTCTTTCTGACTGGCCTTGAGGATGGCTTATTCCCATTCTTCAGTACCCTGCAGGATAAAAATAAATTAGCTGAAGAACGGCGGCTGTTCTACGTTGGCTTAACCCGCGCAAAACAAAATGTATTTCTCCTTTATGCCAATAACCGACGCCGGTCAGGTGCAGAGCAGTTTTATGGCCTGGTATCGCGGTTTGTTCGTGAGATACCTGAAGACCATTTAGAAAATATCAATTTTTCATCGGCAATGACGCGCAAGGTTATTGGTTCAGCTCAAGGCTACGCCAAAATGGAAGTGAAGCGTACGGTGACTGTATTTGATGATTTTCGTGTTGGTGATTTAGTTGAACACGCGATATTCGGTGTGGGCAAGATCATGGCTTTGAGCGGTTCCGGGGAAAACCAACGTGTGGGTGTGGTATTTAAAGACGGAATAAAAAAGAAGTTGATCGTCAAGTTCGCCAAGCTGAAAAAAGTCCACTAATCCGCTTATAAAAACCCCAGTTACAATTTCCTTTCAAGAAAATAAATTCGTCCTTAATTTCTTTGAGACTCAATCTCAATAAGGAAAAATTATGTCTAAAGGTCTAAAAAGATTAAAGAAAATTCTCCATAATGAAGGTTTACGTTTTACAAGCCAGAGAGAAGCAGTGTGGAATGAAATCATCAACAGTGATGACCACCGTGAAGCAGATGAAATTTATATGGCTATCAAACAAAAAGGGGTTTCAGTATCGAGGGCTACTGTATATCGCACAATTGATGTACTTTTAAAAAACAACTTAGTACGCAAACTGGATTTAGGTGTAGGTCCCAGCAAATTTGAACACAAGATCAATGCCCGTCACCATGACCATATAATTTGTATCCAATGCGGCCGTATCGAAGAATTTATGGTTGATAAGATTGAAAATCTTCAGGATGAAGTAGCAGAAGAGTATGGTTTCAAGCTCGTGCGCCATATCCATCAATTATTCGGTTTATGTGAGAATTGCCAGTGACGCTCTTTGATTTAATCGATGGGGAGATTGCCACTGTGCATTCTTTTACTGGCGACATGGAACTCGAGTCCCGTCTCGTAGAAATGGGTATTCTGCCTGGTATTCGTATCCGCCGCATCAAAACGGCTCCCATGAACGGCCCCATCGAATTGAAAGTTCGTGATTATCATGTATCTCTGCGGCAAGACGACGCCCGCAATATCCTGATTCAGCAATGACGACAGCAGTCCAATCATCCTGGGCCGCACTTGTGGGGAATCCCAATAGCGGCAAAACTGCCATATTTAATCTGCTTACTGGATTAAATCAGAAAGTTTCCAATTACCCCGGAGTTACGGTTGAAAAGAAAACCGGTCAAACCCGTTTTGCTGATGGTTCAAAATTTTACCTCCTGGATCTTCCCGGAACATATAGCCTGACAGCGCAATCCATGGATGAACGGATTGTGACAGAACAAGTCTTGAATTGGATACACGGCCATGAACCCCCAGGTGTCATTGTTTCTGTGGTGGATGCGACGAACTTGAGCCGCAATTTATACCTCACGACACAATTGGCTGACCTTGGAATCCCTGTAGTGGTCGCTTTAAATATGATGGATATGGTAAAAGATGAGATCAAAATTGATCTTGATAAATTGACAAATGATCTAGGTATTGCAGCTATCGTGCCCATGTCTGCCATAGAAAAGTGGGGCCAAAAAGAATTACTGGAAGCAGTGCAAAAATCGATTGACACTGCTTTCGTGGAAAATCCATTTCCTATTTTTCTGAATGATAATATTTCCAAAGTTTTGAATCCATTGGAAGAAATTTTTAAATCACAATTAAGATATAATGAACGATTAGCCAAAGCCCAGGCATTACGGTTGGTCACTCGCCAGTCAACTCTGGAGATTTATGATGAAATGTCGGTAAATGGATTTACGGCAGATGAAGCGTTTATGAATACATTGCGGGACAAACGTCAGGCAGCAGTGGACTTATTAGAAGATACGGGTATCAAACACAGAATTATGGAAGCAACCTTGAGGTATGAATGGCTGGACAGTGTGTTGGCTGCTGCCAAAATCAATATTGATCCGCAGATTGCAGAAGCAAATTACAGTGAAAACCTTGACAGACTTCTGACCCATAAATGGGTTGGACCAGCCATTTTTGTGTTACTGCTCTATTTTATTTTTCAATCCATTTTTACCTGGGCAACGGTGCCGATGGATTGGATTAATCGAGGTGTAGGTTGGGTCGGAAATCAGGTTTTGAATATGATATCTGCCGGCATGTTACGGGATTTGATTGTAGAAGGTATCATTGCCGGTGTGGGTGCAATTCTCATTTTTCTCCCGCAAATTTTAATTCTCATGTTTTTTATGACGATCCTGGAAGATACAGGTTATATGGCCCGTGTTGCTTTTATGATGGACCGGTTCATGACCATGGTAGGTCTACATGGAAGATCAGTGCTACCGCTGATGAGTGGTTATGCCTGTGCAATTCCCGGTATCATGTCTACACGTACGATTGACAGCTGGAAAGAACGGTTGATTACCATTTTGATTTTGCCGCTCATGAGCTGCAGTGCCCGCCTGCCGGTTTATACTCTGATGATTGGCGCATTCATTCCTGCGACAAAAGTATTTGGTGTTTTGAATCTCCAGGGTTTGACATTGGTTGTGATGTATTTCCTAGGAACAACTACCGCTTTTATACTGGCCAAAGTGTTCAGTTTGTTCATTAAAGTAGAAGGGAAATCATCATTCGTAATGGAATTACCGCCCTACAGGACTCCACTTTGGTGGTCTGTGTTCCATCAGGTATATATCCGTGGAAAATTATTTGTTGTGAATGCCGGTAAAATCATTTTGACTATTTCCATCATCCTTTGGTTTTTGGCATCCTTCCCCAAAGTGGATGAATCAACGATAAATGAAAATCCAATTCGCACCAGTTATGCTAGTAAAATTGGACACACGATTGAACCTATTATTGAGCCGCTGGGTTTTGATTGGAAACTGGGCATTGGTCTGATTACTTCATTTGCCGCTCGGGAAGTATTAGTAAGCACCATGGCGACTATTTATAATGTAGAGTCTGAAGCGGATAATGTTGTGCAACTGAAAGATGCCATGAAGTCCGATAAGCATCCGCAAACTGGAATGCCCATTTACACACCCCTGGTTGCAATATCGCTTATGGTTTTCTTTGTTTTTGCGGCACAGTGTATGGCGACGTTTGCCATTGTCCGTAATGAAACCAATACGTGGAAGTGGCCGCTGTTTATGATTATTTACATGAATGGGTTAGCCTATGGAGCCTCTTTCATTGTATATCAAGGCGGATTGATACTGGGGTTTGGTTAATGGTTATTTGTAACTGGTGATCCGTTTGGATTTTCAAGCAATTATTGCAATTATCATTTTACTGGTAGCGGTCTTTTATACAATTTTTCGCTTTAGAAAAAATTGGCAGAAAGGGGATACTGATCCCAAATGTGATGATTGTGAAATTCCGGATATGATAAAAAAGAAAAAAGGCTCTGAAAATTAATTGGCTTATTGAATAATTGATTGACTGCATGAATGTTAGAACAATCAATTAATCAAACAACCAATCATCCTAAATCTTTCTTCATTTTAATACTGCCCCGAGAGGTTTGACCAATCTCTATAAATCCAAATTGTTCGTAAATGCTTCTGGCCCGAACGTTTTTTGTGGCAACGTGGAGTGTGATATAATTCAATTCCGATTTTTCAACAAATCGGATTGCATGATCTAGAAGCATTTTTGCTAATCCTTTTTGACGATATTTCTGATCTACGAATAAGTGGAAGAAATGAGCTTTTCTATTTTCATAAATAACTTTTACGCTTAAATAAGCGATGATCCATTTATCCTTTTTCACAACGTAAGATTGAATATTATCTTCGTTGTACGATTGTGAACACCACTTCCTGAAATCAAAGGGATAGGTCATACGTGGTTCAGTAAACTGCAGTTCTCGCGGATTAGTGAACCAGCCACTCAAACACGAAATCAATATTTTGCGATCACTCGGGTTGGAATATGAGACTGTATCCAATGTTACTTTCATATACTCAAGTTTACTTATTTTTAGTAATGTATGTATGGTTTAATCTATGAAGTCCATCACGCAAATATCATCCTTTAAAGAAGGAGCATCCATACAGGGTTTCTATCTCTGTGTAGAAAAACACCTGCGGCATACCCGTGCCGGTGATCTCTACCTGGATGTCGTTTTAAGGGATAACACCGGAACGGTTCATGCCAAGATCTGGGATAAGGTAGATGAATTAAATGAAAAATTTTCTGCTGGAGATCCTGTGGCCGTAAAGGGCAATGTTGAAACCTTTCAGGATCGCCATCAACTGGCCATTAAGAAGATCAATACAGCGTCTGTGCAGCATTATGGTCGCTATGGCTATGACCCTGCTTTGATCGTACCTACTTCACCCTATGATCCAAAAAAAATGTGGAAGGAAGTAGTACAGATCATTGGTAAAATGAAAAATCTCTATCTGAAGAAAGTGGTTTCATCCATATATCGTGAAAATAAAGAAAAGCTGCTCATCCATCCGGCATCTGTTAGTATGCATCACAATTACAAATCAGGATTTCTTGAGCATGTTTTATCCATGGCTAAAATAGCTGAAAAATTGACACCATTTTATAAACTTGATAAGGATCTGGTCATAGCGGGCGTATTACTCCATGATATTGGTAAGCTGATTGAGATTTCTGCAGACCTTGAAGCGGAATACACCGATGACGGCAATTTCATCGGCCACATCGTCATCGGCCGGGATATGGTGCTTGACACTATTTCAGGTCTCAAAGGATTCCCGGAAGAATTACAGCAAAAACTGGGACACATTATTTTATCACACCAGGGCAGGTATGAATGGCAGAGCCCGAAGCAGCCCAGTTTCGAAGAAGCATTGCTAGTACATTTAATTGATAATTTGGATGCCAAAATGAATCTAATGAAACTGGCGTTGGAAGAAGACCAGCAAGAAGGTAAATGGACGGACAGGAAAAACATATTCCGCGCTGCCCTGTACAAAGGAATGGATGAATCTAAATAAGTTGGTGCGGGCGTCAATATTTGCCGCTCTGGCCATAGGAGCAGGTTTTTCATTGCTCATGATTCCCAACGTTGAACTCATTACTGTAATTATATTTACAGCAGGGCTTTATTTGGGACCAGCGTGGGGTTTGATCGTTGGCGGTACAGCCGAAATGATATTTTCTGGAATGAATCCTATGGGCTCTAGCTTGAGTTTTCCGCCCTTATTTATTTCCCAAATAATTGGTATGGCAGGCGTGGGTTTCGTCGGTGGGTTGCTTCAAGGTGTTTTTATGATTAGAGAATATTCATTACACAAAGTCATTACAGTTGGGATTGCTGGTTTTATCCTTACGTTTTTTTTTGATTCACTTACGACGTTAAGCTATCCGGTGAGCGCTGGCTTTGATTTTTCCCGGACTATGGGTCTCTATATATCAGGGCTTGGCTTTACACTTTTGCATCAAATAGCCAATGGCTTCATTTTTGCTATTGGTGTGCCAAGGATAACAAAATTTCTCGTCAAATGAGACTATTAAATTCTTTCCTGTTTTCATCATTATTGATTGGTCAAACATATAACCTGCCCTTTGATTGGAGCGGGCAATTTGGTATTTCAACTGTGGGTGGGAGGTTATTCTGGAATTCAGACTGGACGTCTGGACCCCTGTTATTTGACGGTACCTATACACATTATCCCGTACGATACGGAAATGCTATATCTGCACTTTTTCAACCCGCCGGCACACACCTGATACCGCTCACTATATACCAATTACCGGATACCACTTCCACAACAACAATCCTAGATTACGAAAGGGGAGATTATAATTATGATCGCCTGGCAATAGATGCTGATTTTAAAACACCAGGAAGATCCGTTGGCTTACATGGGTTTAAACGGAGTTATGCAGGTAGGGAGGGTCAGTTTTTTCACCCGAAGGGAAATACATCTCCGCTGCAACAAACTTTTAAAGTGGATTATAGATCAGAAAATAAAGGATGGTTAATTGACGCTTCAACTGCACGGCTGGTAACAGAATTAGGTTTGCCAGATTCAGGAGCAGTGAATGGTCTGCTGGAAGACGAAATTTTGACCGCTGGAATCATTACAAGATCGCCTGGGGAAAAGCTGCAATGGACATCTCATTTTGCTCTTTTCCAGCAATGGCGCCGTATAGATGCCTCATGGTATGGAGACAGGAAAAAACAATTCATAAGCCGGAGGATGTGGAAACAAGAATTGGATGGTTTTAATATTGAAGGTTTTTCCACATCCTTGGGGATGGACTTAAATACGCAGTCCATCAGCAAGACGGATACGGTCCAAAGGGAAATAGACTGGGCTGTGACTTACGCAAGAGTAAAATGGAAAAGGATTAATGCCTCCTTCGGTGGATCGTATTTTTCCAGTGATGAAACATACAGGAATATTTCAGTCGAATATTCTAATTCATGGAAATTCTTATCTATCAATACAGAATTCAGTGAACAATATAGACCAACTCACATTCACATCTGGGAAGCAAATCATAATGACCTGATCGAGAGATTTATTAGAGGTGTTTTGTCCATAAACGCGGAATTCAAAAATGTAAAGACAGGAATAAATTATTATAATGGTGTGAGTAAAATTAACAGTGTTGAACGTGGTTATTATTCCACAGTTGAATTATTCAACCAATTGGTTTTATATAAACAACTGTCATTTAAAGGATCATATTCTTTACAAAAAGGGAATTTTTACTTATCGGATAAAATCGGTAAAAAAATACAATTTCAATTAGCTTATAAAAAAGAACATTTTTTTAATCGATTTGATTTATCTGCTAATTTGTATGGTGAAGGATTATTAAACAGAAAAGAATCAAATTTGTTATCACCTTTAGATGGAGTTTCTTTAGAAAATGCCGGAACATCTTTAAATCTATCAGATATTTGGCTACTTAATTTTGATGTATCCGCAACCATATCCACCATGACTATAACATGGTCAGTCCGCAATATTCTCCAGGCAATTGAACCGTTTGCATTAAAGATGTTTCCTGACAAACAGGAAGGTGATTTCCTGATTCAGCATAATTCAACATTTCCTCCCATGGGACGACTGGTGTCTTTTGGCATTCACTGGACCTTTAAGGACTGAAGTACGTTTTCCCTTTTACAGGTTTCTACAGCAGGATTGAAATGCCCCCATTTACCCGTAAACCCGGCTCCGGGTATTCGGGAAAGAAAGAAGTATCCGTATTAAGTAAGTTCTCAAAGGTGAAATGCAGACGCAGATCGTTCCAACCCGGCATCGCCAGGTGCAAGCCCAAACCCACATTTGTGAATGGATCAAGGCTAATATCAATGGGGTTATAATCATCATCATACCCACTGTAGTTTCGCTCGCCGCTGTAATAGGTTTGTATATCCAGGGTACCTTTTGCCCAGGCATACTGCAGCAGTAATTGTCCTGTGTGCGTCGGGACATAGGGTAAGGCCTTGTCGGTGGCCAGATCATTAGTCTCGTTCCTCATAAGGTAACCAGAAACAGACAGGTTTCCGGGAAACACTGGTAACGAAAATGATACGATGAAACTTTTCCGTGAAACTTCATTGAGATTGATTGGACTCCACACATAGTCTTCACCTGCTACCCAAATAATCAAATTGTTTGTATTTTTTTCACGCCATTCCAATTCGACCTGTCCGCTTTTAAAAAAACTGCGCTGGAGTCCAACAGCATAATATTCACTATTCTCTGGGTTGAGATCCGGATTACCAGCAGAGTATGACCCTGCAGGCCAGTACATATCGTTGAACGTGGGTAGGCGAAAGCCATTTCCAACGCGTCCTCTAATTTGGCCTAAAAATGGAATTTTGACTTGAACATTGAAATCATTGGTTGTTGCCCTGAATGATTCGCCTACATCTCTCCGAAAACTAGGACGAACGACGAATCCGGGAGTAACATTGTATGCAAGTGATACTGATGCTGCCGTCAAACTTCGGTCACGATTTCCAATATCACTGCTGTTGATCATCTCGTTGCAAAGTTCAAGAGAGGTATTGGCCTCCAAATGTTTGAGTAGGCGCCGATTCCATTTCATTTTCAGACGTTGTGATGATACCTCATGACGGCTGTTAACTGCGAAGTCCGGATCAGAATACTGTTCATCATTCGCGCGGCGACTGACTTGGATACTGATATGGCCGGAATTCAAAATCCTTATCAAAGTAGCATTCACTAGACTTAAGGTGTTCTTACGGTTCGCATTTGGTGAAGGGAAAGATACAGATCCTGCAACACCGCGATCACTGCTGGAAATGAATAGGGAGGTTTTAATAATTGTTTTTCTTGATTGCAGGAATTGCACCCGGCCGCCAAAAAAAGTTTGATCAATGCCATTGTTTTCACGGTTATATGTTGAATCATTAAGCGAGAAGGAGTAGTCTTCAATGCTGGAAAACCCACCGCCAATCAACTGCACCGCAGTATTGGGAAAGGCCAGCCTGTATCCGGCGGATGCACTTTTGTAGCCAAAGGTTCCGGTGGCTACATTAATAAAAGACCGATTGAACCATGGACTGAGGTGAATGACACCATCCATGGATCCGGAACCATAGTCAATGCCAGGATAGCGTGATTGAAACATCTGTTGAAAGAATACAAGCGGTATTTCCGATAAATCTGTTTGTCCGTTCTGGGGGCTGGTGAGGTCAATCCCGTCCAGAACAATTTTTGTGTGTTCCCCTTGGCCGCCATCCATGCCAACGTTGCTGATGCCGGCTCGGCCTCCATAGGTCTTGAGCAGGGTTCCGGGTACTCGTTGGAACACACCCAGGCTGCTCATTTGATCCGTTTCTGTAACAATGACAGTTTCCCAGGGGGTTTTGCCGGGAATCGCCTGACCCTTTACCTCTACAACATCCATTGGGATAGCGTCCCGCTGCAGAGATATCTTCAGTTGCTTCGCACCTGCCGTAACTAGGGTTTTTTCACTGTATCCGTAGCGATAGAAAACCAGACTGTCGTAAGGTTCGACTGCCGTCTGAAGGAGAAACCGTCCCTCTTCGTCAGCGATCACCCAGGACCCGGTTTTAGGGTGAGTTACTGTTGCATAAGGCAAGGGTTCCAGGTTATCGTTCAGCACAAACCCGGAAACACCGATAGCCCAAGCGAGTGCTTGACAACAGGTCCCTGTTACAAGGACATACAATATATTTTTTAACAAGAAAAACCCCTTTCTAATAAGGGGTCATGAGCAAGGAATGGTGTCGTTTGCATCATGACCTTTATCCCGAAGATCAGTGGATACATCGATATTCCAGGTTCCTGACTCATGCATTTTGCATTTACAGTAGCGGGAACTGTGCCCGGCTTCCACGGGCTTCCCTGAGATATAGCAATGTATACAAGTACAAGATTTTAATTTAAAAACATCACACAATCAAAGTTCGAATTCTCCTCGAAGATGTGTTGTGTTTCAGACGGAGTGGTGAATAAATTCGTCGGTGAATTCTGTAATTGATTAATCCATATGTCAAATTTCGTAATAAATGTTTCAGTCATGAATCTCTATAGAGAGCCTGCATTTCAATCTGAAGTGGTTACCCAGGGCCTTCTGGGGGAATCCTGCATTATCGTTGATCAATCTGATAATTGGACCAAGATCAAACAATGGGATGGCTACGAAGGCTGGGCGCATAATTTTTACGGCATAATCCAAGATGAAACCTACACAACAACACATTCATTCTTTGGACATTCAGGCGAAATTGTAAATACTGAAGGTCATGGTATTCGCACCATCCATTTTGGAGGGAAGGTCAATGCTGAATTTGATGGCATTAATTATACTGTTACTTTGCCGGATGGTATAGTAGGTGTTCTTGAGTCAAATCTCAATGCCAATGCGTTATCTTCAACACGAAAATCGATTGTCGATTTAGCACAATTATTTTTAGGAACTCCCTATTTATGGGGAGGTAAGTCATCTCTAGGATTTGATTGCTCCGGTTTTGTACAATCTGTTTTCATAGCCCATGATATTGAATTACCTCGGGATTCATATCTGCAAGCTGATCGCTTTGTTAATGAAATCAAATTAAATGAAGCTCAGCCAGGTGATTTACTGTTTTTTGCGGAGAAAAATGAAATCAGTCATTTAGCCATCAGTTTAGGCGGCAAAGATTTGATCAATGCCAGAGGCTGGGTGAGAAATGAGAGCTTGCATCCATCTTCAGAAACATTCAGTCAGAAGTTGAAAGATCTTTTCGTTAAAGCTGTATCAATTGCAGAGATTGTTAAAAGCTGATGTTTCAAACAACACGAAATGGGTCATTATTAAACAAAGCTGTTTTGGTCTTGAATACCAATTATTCACCTTTGATGATTTGTACTGCACGACGGGCGATCTGTTTAAAGTATCTGGAGAAAGTGGATATTCTGGTAACATATAAAGATAAAGTTCACTCTCCGTCAATAACAGTGGTCTTGCCTAGTATTATCAAGCTCAAGGATTTTGTACACTATCACAGTATGAATGTGGTTTTGAGCCGCAAGAATATTATGATAAGAGATAGGCACACATGCCAATATTGCGGTGCGAAATCATCATCAATGACCATCGATCATATAATTCCTAAGGAACGAGGCGGATCCGATTATTGGGATAACCTTGTGGCTGCCTGCCAGCAATGCAATAAGAAAAAGGACAACCTTACACCGGATGAAGCAAAAATGCCTCTGCAGCGGCTGCCTAGGAAACCCAACAGGATCCACTACTTCCAGCAATTCATAAACCGCGACCAGACAGCCTGGCGTCCGTATTTATTTTTGGAATCATTTTGAAACGCGTTTTAAGTGGTATACAACCATCCGGTCAACTTCATCTTGGCAATTATTTTGGCATGATGTCCAGGATGATTCATTATCAGGAAGAAAATGATTTATATTGTTTTATCGTGAATTATCATGCCATGACTTCCATGCAGGATGGCGCATCTTTAAAAGAAAATACCATGAGTGCAGCCATGGATTTCCTTTCCCTTGGCATGGATCCTGAAAAATCTACGTTTTGGGTTCAAAGTGATATCCCGCAAGTGGCAGAATTGACGTGGATTTTATCCGTTGTAACAAGTGTCGGGCTCATGGAAAGGGGCACATCGTATAAGGATAAACTTGCTAAAGGTTTAAAAGCAAATATGGGCTTGTTTTCATATCCAATTCTCATGGCAGCGGATATCCTATTATTTGGAGGTGAAATTGTTCCAGTTGGTAAAGATCAAAAACAGCATCTGGAAATGACACGGGATATTGCTATTCGCTTCAACCAGACATTCGGTGATGTTTTGATCGTACCTGCACCGGATATAGATAAAGATACACAACTGATTCCCGGATTGGACGGTCAGAAAATGAGTAAATCATACAATAATACCATCCCCATTTTCGGTTCTGACAAAGTTATTCAGGAAAAGGTAATGTCCATAGTCACAGATTCTTCAGGCGTAAATGAAGTAAAAAATACTGATTGTACCTTGTTCAAAATTTTTTGCTTATTCCTCGATGAAAATGGAAAGCTTGAGTTGGCAGATAAATTTCAAACTCCTGGGACAGGCTATGGTGAAATCAAAAAAGAATTATTTTCCACAATCATGAAACATTTCAAGCTATTTAGACAGAAAAGAGATTATTATGAACAACATCAAGACCAAGTTCATGATATCCTGAAACAAGGTGCAGAAAAAGCATCAGCGGTTGCAGAAACATTTTTAACTCCGGTACGAGATGTAACAGGGTTAAATTATAAGGCATGACATACCGTGTTCATTTAGAAAATTTTGAAGGTCCGCTGGATTTATTGCTTTATTTTATCCGCCGCGATAAAATTGATATTTATGACATCCCAATCGCCAATATTACAGAAGAGTTTATGGAGATGCTGGAAGAAATAAAAAAAATGAATATCAATATCGCCGGTGAATTTATTGTTATGGCTGCCACACTCATGCGCATTAAATCAAAAATGTTGCTACCAAGACCGGCATTGGATGAGGAATATGACATTATTGATCCCCGGAAAGAATTGGTCGATCAATTGTTAGAATACTCTCGCTTCAAGGAAACTGCAGCAACATTGGATATATACGCCGCAAAACGCAGCCAGATCTTCCCCAAAGGTAAAACAGTTAATATAACTGATGCTCCTGAAGAGGTTAATGTTATTCTCAAAGATGTAACTCTATATGATATTGCCCGTGCATTTAAAGTTGCAATGGATAATATGCCGGTGATCCAATCCTATGAATTACAAAGAGAGCCTATTCACCTCGATGATCAAAAAAAATTAATAATGCGTTCATTTGATGGTGACGGCCGTATGAGATTTTCTACACTCATCAACCAACTGGATTCTAAAATTGCAATTGTGGTTACTTTTCTAGCCTTGCTGGAACTGATACGATCGCATAAAATTACCATTGTACAGAATGAACTGTTTGGGGAACTTGAAATTCAACTGCTAACCGCTGAAGCGTGATATGACTGAGAAAGAACAACTGCTTATTTTAGAAGCATTGCTTTTTGCATCTCCGGAATCTTTAACCCAAACCAGAATGAATCTTGTATTTGTAGATGATTCACCTCAATTGACTAATCTTATTCCAAAACTGCAGGATAAGTTTGTTATGGAGAATAGGCCTTTAGAAATTCAAGAAGTAGCTGGCGGTTATCAAATTACTACTCGAGCTGAATATGAAACATGGGTGCGCCGATTATTAAACAAATCCGGAAAATTAACTCTCTCACAAGCTGCATTGGAAACATTGGCAATAATTGCTTACAAGCAGCCGGTCAATCGCTTCGAAATTGAAGCAGTTCGCGGTGTCGATTGCAGTGGTGTATTGAAAACAGTCCTAGATAGAAATTTGATCAAAATTAAAGGTCGTGATGAAGGTCCTGGACGACCTTTACTCTATGCAACAACTGATACATTTCTTGAGTATTTTGGACTAAATCGAATTTCCGATATGCCTAAATTGAAAGAGATTATTGAATTGACTAAAGATGATAGTGAAGAGCAACTAGAAGCTTTTATTCCAGAACCAGCACAACCATCCCCTGAAATAGACCAGCCTGCTGAAAGCCCTTCAGCATAACATTGATCAGTTTCTGATCAACTTTTTAATATTGAATGCGTTTAAATAAATACCTTGCCATGGGAGGAGTGGCTTCCCGCCGTGAAGCAGACAGGCTCATTTTTGCTGCTACGACCACAGTAAATGGTGTTTTGCAGATGGATCCGGCTTTTGATGTTATTGAAGAAGATGAGGTTATTTTTGATGGCAGACGGATCAAAATTCAAAGTGATGTTTGGGTGATTATTCTCAATAAACCAAAGGGCTACATCACCACTGCGCATGATCCGCAAGGACGCAAAACTATCATGGAGTTAGTACCAAGGAAACCAAGGTTATTTACGATAGGCAGGCTCGATCGCAATTCTACTGGTGTTTTGTTATTAACGAATGATGGTTCATTATCCCAAGAATTAATGTTGCCGAAGAATAAAATTCCCCGTATCTATGAATTAGAAATTGATCGCATGCTAGATAAATCAGAAATCATGAAAATGCGTCGAGGAATTTTTATTGGTTTTAGACAAAAAGGTCAAGCCAAAGTTCTGCAGCAAAAAGTTATTAAAAAAAGAGTTTTAGTCAGATTGGAATTATGTCAGGGTAAAAACCGAGAGATTAGACGGATTATGGCCGTTTTGAAGAGGAAAATATTTTCATTACACAGAAAAAGTTATGGCCCTATCGACCTAAAAGGTGTTCCCGTAGGAAAATGGCGCAAATTGACAAAAACTGAATTGAATACTCTCCGCAAACTGTAATAAATTACATAATATTTGGAATGACTATAATTATAGGTTTTATATTTAGAGAAAGAGTAAATTTGTTGGCTTTTTGAGAAGGTAAATTGATAATAATTGCCATCGACGGACCTGCCGCTACCGGCAAGAGTACAACTGCAAAGATTGTTGCTGAAAAATTGGGTTTTACTTATCTCGATACAGGAGCAATGTACAGATGCGTTACACTTGCAGTGATCAATGCTGAAATTAATATTTCAGATACAGATCAGATAAATAATCTGTTGAATGATCTTAACATTGATTTGGTGGATTATGAAGGGAATTTGCAGATCATGATGAATGGTATTGATGTTTCTGATGATATTCGATCTGTCGACGTAACGGACAATGTTAGTGCAGTTAGTGCATTAAAAAATATTCGTGTAGCAATGGTGAAAATACAGCGCAAGTTTGCTTACAAAACGAATTGTGTGATGGAAGGCAGAGATATTGGTACTGTTGTATTCCCGGATGCAAAATTCAAGTTCTATTTGTTTGCAAATACTCAAGTTCGAGCACAACGGAGACAGAGAGACTTGCTGGCCTTGGGTGAAAAAAAGCCAATCCATGAATTGGTTGAAGATATCCAACGCCGTGACGCGTATGATTCATCACGGGAACTATCACCCTTGACAAAAGCAGAGGATGCCATAGAAATTGATACAACTGATTTAACCATCGATGAGCAGGTATCGAAGATAATTGAAATCGTTAACAAAAAATAAGTAACTAATAGGAAACAATAACCATATGACAAACAAGGAAATGACTTCAGAACAGACGTCTGAAACTCCAGTGGAAGATGCCAGTGTTGATATCGCTGTAGAAGAGACAGTGGTGGAAGAAACACCAGAGGTCGAAACAACAACAAACGGTACAACAGACAAAAGTATAAATTATTTAGACCCCCAATTATTCAGTGATATTCGCACCATAAGCAGACAAGAAATTGAAGAAGCTGAAATAAATGAGGATGTCGCAGATAAATTAAAAAATAAATATGAAAATTCATTAGCTGAAATCTCTGAAAACCAGGTCATCAAAGGCCGGGTGATTGGTATGAATGACCATGTAATACTCATTGATATCGGTTTTAAATCTGAAGGCATGATTGACAGGGAAGAATTCAATGAGGAAACACTACCCAAGATCGGTGATCAGATTGATATATATCTGGAACGGCTTGAAGACCGCCGCGGTAATATGGTTCTTTCCAAGGAAAAGGCTGATTTCATGCGCCGCTGGCAAGAGCTGAAAGAACTTTTTGATAATCAAACCACTTTTTCCTGCAAAATCAGCAGGCGTATTAAAGGCGGCATGATTGTGGACTTGGAAGGGATTCTTGGATTCTTACCCGGTTCACAGATTGATGTGCGGCCCATTAAGGACTTTGACACATTGCTGGGTACCAATATCGAAGTCCGTGTTGTAAAACTGAACGAAGCACGTAAAAATATTGTTGTGTCACATAAGGTTATTCTGGAAGAAAGCCTGAAAGAACAGCGCGATGCATTATTGAGTGAAATGGAAATTGGCACTGTGTTGGAAGGCCGTGTAAAAAATATCACCGACTTTGGTGTTTTCATAGATCTCGGCGGTGTAGATGGGCTTTTGCATATTACAGACCTATCCTGGGGCCGTGTAAACCACCCATCTGAAGTGGTTGACATTGATGATGCTCTTACTGTTAAAATCATCGATTTTAACCAAGAAAAACAGCGCGTTTCACTTGGATTGAAACAATTAACACCCCATCCATGGGAAGATGTAGCAGTCAATTATCCGGTCCATTCCACTGTTAAAGGTAAAATAGTCAGTATGACCAATTATGGAGCCTTTGTTGAATTGGAACCTGGTGTGGAAGGTTTAATACATGTATCAGAAATGTCTTGGACACACCATGTCCGTAATCCCAACGAGTTGTATAAGCTGGGCGATGAAGTAGAAACAATGGTCCTTTCGATTGATTCGGATGATCGTAAAATTAGCTTGGGTGTTAAACAGCTCCAACCGGACCCATGGGATGAAATAGAAGATAAATATGTGATCGGCTCAACTCATAAAGGTGTTATTAATAACCTGACTCAGTTCGGGGCCTTTGTTGAATTGGAAGCTGGAATAGATGGACTTATCCATGTTTCTGATATTTCATGGACAAAAATCATCAGGCATCCAAAAGAAATTTTAGAAAAAGATCAGGAAATAGAAATTATGGTGCTGGAAATATCCAGGGATAACCGTCGTATTTCACTGGGCTTAAAACAGGTGACCGATGATCCATGGCCAGAGATTATTAAACATTATGAAACAGGTAAAGAAGTCAATGGAACGATTATCCGTGTGCTAGATAAAGGCATCATCCTGCAACTGGATATGGATGTTGAAGGCATCATTCCTTTCGGGAAAAAACCGAAGAAACAACGCAAAGAAGTTGCTTCAAAACTCAATCCAGGTGACACTGCTTCGGGCAATGTTATGGACGTCAAACCTGTTGATAAAAAAATCATACTCTTTTCAGAAGTGTATTCTGAAGGCGGTGAAAAAGCAACTAAGGATTCTGTAAAAGATTTTCTTGATGAACAGGACGCACCCGCTTCTGAAAAAATAGAAATGTCTGATGAACTTCAGAAAGAAATTGCTAAAGAATCGTCTGATTTAGAAGAATAAGGATATATCCCTAAGACTGCGATGATATAATGAGCAAGAACCAACTGCAAAACTATCTCAATTGGCAATCGTTGGGAATGAGATTAGGCGCAGTTGGATTGGCACTCCTTTTATGGGTATTTGTGGTCAGTGAGAATGAATATTCCATGGTCATAAATATGCCAATTGAAGCCCGCAATTTAAGTGCCCAAAAAGCCCATAAAAAAGAAATTCCGAAACACGCCCAGGTCCGCTTGAAAGGTCCCGGGCGTACTCTTTTTAAAACACTGTTGCTTAAAAACTTCATTTCTAATTTTAAACTGGTTATTGATCTTGATCGAATATCAGAAGAGTATAATTTTTACCTGAATGAATATTACGAACGCTATCCTCAAAAAGTTGTTATTCCCCCTTCTTACGAACTTGAATACATAGAAGTCGTTTACCCGGACTCTATCCATATCAGTCTGGATGAATACATGGTAAAAAAGTTAACTGTAAAAGCTCCTTTAAATATAATTCCTGCCGCCGGATATACATTGGTTGGAGAGATAAATATATACCCAGCTTCCATTGAAGCTGCCGGCCCACGAGAAGTCATCCAGGAAATGGAATATGTTTCAACGATAAAAGATACATTTTTATTACAGGATTTTGATGTAGATGTTAATTTAAAAGTTGACAAGCAAACTAGATCTCTGGTAGAATATTCACAAACAACAATTTCTATACATCAAGATATTCAGTCTGTCAGTGAACGCATCATCAGTGAGATTCCTGTAAAAGTTATTAATATATTACCTAATTTGCGTTTATTTGTTAATCCGACTACTGTAGCTTTGACAGTGATTGGTGGTGTCGATCGCATAGCGGCTGTAAATCCTAAAGATATTCTTGTTACTATTGATTTTACAAAACAATGGATTTCTGGTAAAAACTATTATGAACCAACAGTAAGTGTTCCAGTAGATATTCTTGAATGGCAAGACCTTTCACCGCGGAATCTGGAACTGGTTGTAACAAAGGATATAAATTGATTGTTCTGGGTGTTGAGTCGTCATGCGACGAAACAGCAGCAGCCATCTGTTCAAACAATAAAATTCTTTCTACGATAGTCAGTTCACAAATAATTCACTCCAATTTTGGTGGCGTCGTACCTGAGTTAGCATCCCGAGAACATGAACTACTTTTAAATACAATCGTCAATCAGGCGCTCGCGGAGGCATGTATTCAAAAACAGGATCTAGATGGTATTGCTGTTACAAGGGGGCCTGGTCTGGCAGGCACATTATTAGCCGGCGTGTGTTTTGCAAAAGGGTTAGCTCAAGGATTAGAAAAACCTATCATCGGCATCAATCATTTGGAAGCACATATTTTCGCTAATTTTCTAGCAAATCCTGAATTAAAATTTCCATTCGTATGTTTACTCGTTTCCGGTGGGCATACCCAACTTTGGCTAGTGAAAGACATGGAAAATTATACGTTGATGGGTACAAGCAGGGATGATGCTGCCGGTGAAGCATTTGATAAGGGGGCTCGAATTTTAGGATTAGGTTATCCGGGTGGACCAGAAATTGAGAAACTGGGAAAAAATGCAAATCCTAAAGCTGTTGATTTTCCCAGAGCATTTCTAAAAGATGAAAAACTGGAATTTAGTTTCAGTGGATTGAAAACAGCATTGCTATATTTCATGGATTCGAGGAAAGATAATAATATTTCATTAGAAGATATTGCAGCCAGCTATCAGCAGGCAATAATTGATGTTTTAGTTGAAAAGCTTGCTCAAGCAGTTATGAAAGCAAATGTCAAGACATGTGTCATCGCCGGGGGTGTGGCAGCCAATAAAGCATTACGCAAAGCTTTTGAAAGCAGATTAGCCTCGATAATAGTTTTATATCCTGACTTATCTTTATGTACAGATAATGCGGCCATGGTGGCATATCTGGGTGAACTTTATTTACGTAAAGGCGTTTCTTCTGCCATGGATTTTGACATTGATCCCAATTTGAAACTGGCATAATACGTGTCAATACAGTTTTTACAGCAGGCTGATGGCTGGTTCTGGTCATTTTTATTTGCCATAATTTTGACCCTGTTCTGGATCATAACTGCTATCAGGAATGAACGCAAACTCATAGTCTTAATTGCAATTAGAATTTGTATTTTCATGGTGCTTCTATTCATGATGTTACAACCGAAATTTTCCTGGAAGGATCATTATCAATTCCCCTTGAGATGGAATATATATGCTGACCGATCAGTGAGCATGGGTTATCACCAGATACTTTCTCCAAATTCATATATTGATAATGTGAATTCATATTTTGCTACAGCTATAAAAAGCGACAAAGAAACACAGAATTATTATTTTGATTATAAAGTTTATAATACAAATGAAAAGTCCTTTGTGCTTGATGGTGAAGCGACCGATTTAGGCAAGGTCATTGATCATATTGCGGAAGTAGAATCAGAACTTGTTGGAGCGATTATCATTTCTGATGGTCAAATCACAAAAGGGGAGCAAAAACAGAGTCAATTAAAAGACTTGTCTATCCCAATTTATACTATCGGTGTTGGCGATACCATTCCGTTAGTGGATATAGCAATACAAGCACTTGAAGCTCCAACAGTTGTTATTAAAGGTGAGGAAATGGAAATCAATGTGACCTTATCTTCATACGGAAGAGTACATGAACGTGTAAATGTATTGCTATTTAAAGGAAAAAAACTTATAGGTTCAAAATTTTTACAATTGCAAGGTGATGGTTCTCTATCCAATGCAAAATTTAGAATAGCACCACAGACTCTTGGAGAAAATGACTATATCATCAAAACATCTGTTTTAGCGGATGAAATTAATATCAAAAATAACAACCAGTTCTTCCAAGTGACTGTCCTTAAAGATAGATATAAAGTTGCATTAATAACAGGTTCGCCAAATTTTAATACAGGGCCTTTAAAGAAAATAATTAAAAATATTCCCAGAGTAGAATTAGATCATTACATACAACAGGGTGAAAAATTTATCTCTTCAATTAATAAATTTTGGTCAACATCCTATGAATTAATTATTTTTGACAATTTTCCATTGGCACCTATTTCAAATAGATGGCAGCAGATTCTGGCAAAAAAATTAGTATCTCAAAAATCTTCATTGTTCTTGGTCGCTGGTCCAAATACAGACAATAAATCCGCAGAGTCTATTTACCCTTTTTTTCATGTACAACATTCGAAGAATATGATTGAGGATAATAAAAGCAGACAGTGGTATTGGTCTGAAAATGATTTTATTCTAAAACATTTATATAACGATTTATTTGATTCAAATAATAATGAGAATTTATTTCCCCCTTTGCATCCTAAAATATTTATAGAGACAGCGGATAATATTTCTAGCCTCGCATATTATGATAATTCATCTATACCATTGTTAGTTTCTGGAGAAGTAGACGGGTTAAGGTCAGGAATTTGGACATCTTCAGACTTTTCAACACTTTATTATAAATTGACAGAAACAGAACATCAAGATATCAGTGTTTCATTACTAAATAATCTATTTTCATGGTTAATGCGTACGAGTGGAGAAAATGAACTTTACTTTAGAGTGAATAAGAATTCGTATCAACAGGGCGAAGAAGTACATGTAGTAGGATCACATTTTGATAATGATTTAAAAAATATATCATCTATGACCGGATATATAACTTTGTCTAGTGAGGAAAATACACCTATTACATATGAATTAAATTATAATCCAATCAATGAACAGTGGGAAACCAGATTTCTTGCTGGTAAAGCTGGATCGTATTCATTTGAAATTATTTTGGAAAATGAAAATGATTATTATACTCAAAATGGTGAATTATTTATTGATGAAAGTCAGATTGAATTAAATCAAGTTTCCGTTAATAAAGAAATTTTACAGTATATTTCATCTCTTACAAAAGGGAAATATGTGCCATGGGAGTCCCGGGCTGAAGTGATTGGAAATATTAATCCGGAACTTAAACAAGAATACATTGTTAAGAATGCTAGATTAAATGAAAACATTATTGGTCTAGCGTTATTAATTATACTTATATCAATCGAATGGTATATAAGGAGAGTTATAGGTTTAAACTGATATTTATTATTTTTGTTTTCGTCGATAAATACGTAGTTTTAAGGTAATATAAAGTGTATATATGAAAAATATAGCAGTCATTGGAACAGGATATGTCGGCCTTGTAAGTGGAGCTGGAATTTCGGATTATGGTCATAATGTTGTATGTACCGATATTGATATAAGTAAAATAAAACGACTGCAAAATGGTGAAATTACCATTTACGAACCCGGGCTGGAGGAATTAGTCAATAGAAATGTACAATCCAATCGATTATCATTTTCTTCAAATGTCAATAAATGTATACAACGAGCTGATGTTATTTTCATTGCAGTAGGGACACCAGAAGGTGATAATGGATCATCTGACCTTTCAGCTGTCTTTGATGTCGCCCGGGCGATAGGTAATAACCTAAATGGTTATAAAATTATCTGCACTAAAAGTACTGTCCCTATTGGAACGGGTGCCAAAATAACTGAAATAATAAAAGAAACTTCTAATGAATTAAATGAATTTGCTTATGTATCAAATCCTGAATTTTTAAGAGAAGGGTCTGCAGTAAAAGATTTTCTTTGGCCGGACAGAGTCATTATTGGCGCTTCTTGCGCTCGTGCTTTTGATACAATGAAAAATGTTTATAGACCTCTGTTTATAAATGAAACACCTGTGATTGAAACGACCATTGAAACTGCAGAATTAATAAAATATGCCAGTAATGCATTTCTTTCAGTAAAAATAAGCTATATAAATGAAATAGCAAATATTTGTGATGAAATAGGAGCTGATGTCCATGTTGTATCAAAAGCAATGGGAATAGACGGCAGAATAAGCTCAAAATTTTTACACCCCGGACCAGGGTTTGGTGGATCGTGTTTTCCAAAAGATACCAAAGCTCTTATTTCAATGGCAGAAGAAATGGGGGTAAATCTAAAAGTTGTAAAAAGTGCTGTTGAAGCAAACCAATTGCAAAAAGAACGAATGGTTAAAAAACTTTTTAATCTTTTTGATGGAAATGTTAAAAATAAAACAATCGCCATCCTTGGTTTAGCCTTTAAAGCACAAACGGATGATGTTCGGGAATCACCGGCAATAGATATAATTGATGCTTTGCAAAGCAATGGAGCAATAATAAAAGCATTCGATCCTGCTGCAAATGATAATATGAAAAAGCTCTATAATGATTTGGATACATATGTGTCCTGGGAAGAAGCAGTAAAAGATGTAGATGGTGTCGTTATCATGACTGAATGGAACGAATTCAGGGGAATGGATCTTTCGAAATTAAAGGGGCTCGTAAAATCTCCAAATATATTGGACTGCCGGAACATTTTAAAAATAGATGATTTAGAAAAACTCGGTTTTAAGTATGATAATGTGGGTAGAAAAAAACGATGAAAATAACCGCCACTGATTTTCCTGGTTTGTTTATAATGGCTCCTGTGGTTTATAATGATGATCGCGGCTATTTCTTTGAAAGTTACCGTGCAGAGCACTTTATAAATGCAGGATTAAATTTAGAATTCAAGCAAGATAATCAATCAAAATCAGCAAAGGGAGTTCTACGCGGGTTGCATTATCAACTTAAACATGGTCAAGGCAAATTAGTCAGGTGTGTTCTCGGTGAGATATATGATGTTGCTCTAGATATTCGCAAAGGATCACCTACATTCGGAAAAGTATTTGCACTAACATTAAATGATAATGATCACCAAGCTGTATATGTACCCCCGGGATTTGCCCATGGCTTTTGTGTATTAAGCAATGAAGCTATTTTTGAGTACAAATGTACTGAAAAATATTATCCAGAAGATGAATATGGAATTTTATGGAATGACAAAACTGCAAATATTCAATGGCCAATCAAGGAACCATTTCTTTCAAATCGTGATATGTCTTTTCCTGCATTAGCTGAACAGGATGAATCTTTGTTGCCGATTTTTGAGGATGTGTAATGGGTAAAGTTTACATAGTCACAGGTGGAAGTGGATTTATTGGAACCAATTTCATAAGATTCATGCTTGTCAATGGTTTTGCTGAAAGGATTATCAATTTAGATAAACTTACCTATGCTGGTAATCCACAGAATTTGTTAGAATACGATAATGATAAACGCTACGCGTTTGCTCAAGGCGATATTTGTGATCAAGAGCTTGTTCAAGAATTATTCATATTACACAAACCAGATGTGGTAGTTAATTTTGCAGCTGAAAGCCACGTAGATAGATCCATCGATGGCCCAGGTGATTTCGTAAAAACAAATATTTCCGGGACATATGTATTGCTGCAAGAAGCATTAAGATATTACAGGTCTTTAAACAATGACCAGCAATCAAGATTCCGATTTCATCATATTTCTACAGATGAAGTATTTGGCAGTTTAGAAGAGGATGGCTTTTTTACCGAAGAGACATCCTATGATCCCAGTTCTCCATACTCGGCTTCTAAAGCAGCATCTGATCATTTGGTCAGAGCTTGGCAGCGTACTTATGGACTTCCTGTCATAATCTCTAATTGTTCAAATAATTATGGACCCTATCAATTCCCTGAAAAATTGATTCCGCTCATGATTATTAATTGTTTGANTGAAANNNCATTACCNGTNTATGGNANAGGNGAAAANATNAGNGANTGGNTNTNTGTNGATGACCATTGNGNNGCNATTNATANNATTATNGANNAAGGTNANATTGNTGAAACNTATAATNTTGGNGGAAATAATGANATTNANAATATTGATATTGTAAAAACGATTTGTAATCTATTAGATAATANCAGACCATCTGAAAATCTCAAATCTTACCAGGAATTAATCACTTTTGTGAAAGATCGTCCCGGCCATGATTTTCGCTATGCTATTGATTCATCAAAATTGCAAAACAAATTAGGTTGGACACCTAAAGAAACATTTGAAATGGGAATCAGAAAAACNATTGACTGGTATTTAGATAACAAAACCTGGTGGCAGGACATTCAAAACAATACCTATCAANAGGAAAGATTAGGAGTCTTATAAGAATATGAAAATTTTTGGAAAATTTATTCTACTAATTAGTTACTTCAGTTTGGTTATAGCTCAAAATCAGCAATCGCTTGAACTACCACAAATTGAAGAATCTAATACACCTATATTGTATAGAGAATATGGAGTTGTACCATTGGCTCTTGAACATCCTGTTGATCCGGAGACATATTTTCTTGGNCCTGGAGACAGATTGAGAATTAATATTACCAGCGGGTTGTTTGAAGAATCAATTTCAAAGGAATGGTCTGTTGAAAATATTGACAATTTTGTGATCATCGATCCAACTGGAGTTCTATTTATCCCTAAAATTGGACCTATAAATGTTTTAGGTAAGTCTTTGGCCGAAATTGAAAGGGAATTGGATGAAAGAAAAGGAAAAGTATATAAAGAAGCAATTATATCTGTCACTTTAATCCGTTTTCGTCAATTTAAGGTTTTGGTTCATGGAGCATTTAATAAGCCTAAATTTGTAATGATAACGCCTGTTAGCCGACTAATGGATGCAGTAAACGGTGCTGGAGGTATTCAAAAATATGCTGATCCAAATAAGATTATTTTAATTCGTGACGGAAAAGAAAGAAATTATTTTCTCAAAGAATTTTTATTAAATGGTGATTTGGGAAATAATCCTCTACTAACTGAAGGTGATATAATATATGCTCCGTTTCTGAATATTGATAAAGAAGAACAAATGAATTTGACAGAGTATAATAGAAATAAAATTACCATTACTGGTTTTGTTCGAAGGCCTACAATATTAAACTATATTCCAGGTTATAAAGTTAAAGATTATATTGCCATGAGTGGAGGCGCATTAGATATCGGTTCAGCTTTTAGAACGAAAATTATTAGAGCGGATGGGAAAATAATTCGTTTCGCCAATGATGAATATGTTGGACCTGGTGATATAATTGAAATTCCCGAATTATACACTAGTATCTTATTTGGAAATACAGGGTTTATTCAGGCTCTCACATCTATAGCAACTTTAATCCTAGCATATCAAGCGACAATTTGATGATCAAATTATCCACCCACGAACAAAAAATATTAGATTTAATTAAAGATAATCCGGAAATCCTGACAGATCCAATTATCAGAAAACAAGTAGCTAATCAATATGGNATGACTGAAAAAACACTGCGTAATCGTATNGGTGATTTAAAGAGATATGGATTGATTGATAATAAAGGGGTCAAGGATGAAATTGATGAATTTTCAGAAACAAATATGCAGAAGAATTTATTTATTTTATGGAGGAAAAGGAGGTTTGTTGCTAAAAATGTTGTAATTGTAGCGGTTGCCTCAGTCATAATAGCATTATTGTTGCCTAAATGGTATTCATCCGAAGCAACAATACTCTCTTCTGGAGCAGGGAGGTTTAATATTTTATCTTCAATATCACCGATTCCAATATCTGATTTTGGTCTTTCAAGTATCAGCGAGGATATAAATACCTTTATCGCTATCTTAAATAGCAGGTCTGTAAAAGAATATTTGGTTAAAAAATTCGATTTGGTTAATCGATACGATGAGAAAGATCTTGAATTTGCTATGGTGGCATTTGAAGATAAAATGGAATTAGAAGTAACAGAAGAAGGGACTCTTAAAATATCAGTAATAGATAAGAAACCTGAAATTGCTAAAGCGATGGTNGTAGAATTACTGACAAAACTGGATAGTGTTAATCAGCAGTTGGGTATGGATAAGGGGAGATTTAACAGAGAATTTTTAGAACAAAGATTAAATGAAACAAAAACAGATTTGGCAATTGCAGAAATAAGGCTAAAAGACTTTCAGGAAAAAACAGGTATCATTGATATTGTATCTCAAATAAGCGCACAATATGAAGCCTATGGCCAAATCTACATCCAGGAAATGCAAGCTTATGGCCAACTTTATAATCAGGAAATGATAGCCTACACTGAATTGTATTCTCTTAAGGCCCAAACTGAGATTCAGTTAAATGTTTCCAAAGTTACGTTGAATCCAAATAATCCTGCTGTTAAGAGGTATGAAATAATGTTAAATGAACAAGAAAAACAATTAGATCTAATTACTTCGAGTTTGGATAAACAGTTGCTGGATATCATTTTGGGTTTTGAGAAAATAGAGGGTAAGAATTTAATAAATGAATTAGAACACCTGCCCACGATGATAAATTTTGATAATTTCCCTGTATTAGGAATGGAAAATGCAAGATTAATAAGAGAATTAACAATCCAAAATACACTTCTAGAACTACTATTACCGCAATATGAAACAGCTCGTTTAGAAGAAAGTAAAAATATTCCTACTCTACAGGTTATAGATGAACCTAAAGTTGCAATTAATAAAACAAAACCAATCAGATCGCTTATCGTAATTGCTTCAGTAATAATGGCATTTTTATTATCAATTGTATATATATATTTAGATTATTACTCGGTAGATTTTAGAAAGCAGTTAAAAACAATTTAATGTATAAAAAAATCTCGCTTATCTTTCTTGCATTAAGTGAGTTAGCTTGTATAATTATTGGTATAAAAACTCATCCCTTGGTTATTGTATTGATACCACTGGGATTAATAATCTTGTGGATATTAATAAATCACGTTGGATTTACCCTAATGCTTTTAAGTTTTACAGCTGTAATAAAAGGTGTAATTATTGAGTCTTTACCTATCTTTGCTTTTGTAGATATCACTGTATTAATTACCATGGTTATCTGGTTTGGATTGATAAAGTTGCTCCTTGAAGGTGAATGGACCTTGATTAGTAAACGCAAACAACCATTAATCCTTTTCATAACCTTTGCTGCAATAGTTGCATTCTCTCTATTCTATACTCCTTCACCTATTTATGGTTATAATAAAGTTATCCGTTTTGGATTCATTGGTGTAACGATGTTTCTTACACCAATTATTTTCATAAAAACACAAAATGATTCAAAAATATTGTTGAATTATTTTAAGTATTCAATTTTGATAATTTTGTTTGCAATTATTGGTCAATTCTTATACTTCGCTATTTCAGGAAAATTCGCATTTTTATTGGGATATTATAATCGTTTTTCGATTCCTGGTGCAAACCCAATTCAAGTCAGCAGGTATTTAGCTATTGGCGCAACAATTATGACTGTTTACATTATTCGACGATCAGTATTTTATAATATTTCACATTTTTTAATTTTATTAGCATTATTACTTGCTATAATTGCTACAGGTTCAAGAGGTCCATTGGTCAGTATTTTTTTTGGCATAATATGTTATGCTTACTTATTTGAAAAACAGCATAAAAAACGTATTTATTTATATGGTTCATTTGCAATAATTATTGCTCTCAGTTTATTAATTATTTTACCAGAAATTATAACTAAAAGATTTTTTGATGTTACGCAAGGCGCAGTACTATTAACTCCTGAAGGTGTTAAACATGTTAGTACGGTAGCTACTCGTTTAGGCTATTGGCAAATGTCTATTGAAAGTTGGTTCTCTTCACTATGGAATAATTTTTTAGGTTTAGGTGCTGGAGGGTTTAGTTCGTTATTTATCTGGCGTGATTGGAGATGGTATCCTCATAATGTTTTTTTCGAAGTATTAGTTGAATATGGGTCAATAGGGTTAATTGTTTTTATTAGTTTTTTAATCTTATCATATAAAAAAATAAGTGAAGGTCTAGTTGAGGGAATTTTTACAGATCATAGCGCTGTGTGGGTAGCAGTAACTTTGGTAATGTTTTTTTCAGCACAATTCTCTGGTGATATTAATGATAATCGAGTTTTGTGGATGCTAATTGGAATTACTATAGCTTCTACACATGTAGATCAAGTTAAAAATATCAAAGTTGTTCATTGAGAAAACTTTAAATATTTTGAAAATATTTTCACATAAACTTTCATTTAAAAGTGATTTTATAGTCACATTTTTAAATGGTCTTATTGTGATCGGTGGTGTTTTCATTTTAAATGGTTTAATTGCTCGAATTCATGGTCTTGAACTTCTAGGTGAATTTTTGTTAATAAAGAGGACCTTGTCTGCTGTTGTTGGAATTTTATTGATAGGTATGAATGTTGGACTTCCAAACTATTTAAGTAGAAATTTTCAAAGGTCTTTTGGTGACATTTCTTTTATTTTATTTATAATTGTTACAATACCATTAACTGTCATATTAATAATAAGTATACTTTGGTTTGATATCACTGGTTTCTATTCTGAACATTTTTGGATATATATAATATTTTCGTTAGGTATTAGTGCTCAATTCATTACGTATGCTTTATATCGTGGGTATATGAATATGATTGGTGCTAATATTTTTCAATTACTGGGAACTGCTATTATTCCAATAATTGTATTTACGTTCGTGATTGATCTATATGAAGGATTTTCATGGATAGGATCATGTGTTCTAATAGTTATGATATTTGCATTTATTATTCGTAATAAAGGTATAAATATTCATGAAATAAATTTTGAACAATCTAAAAAAATTATTATATATGGTTTAGAACGTATACCTAGCTTTGTTGCTCAATTTATTTTATTAGCAGGTATACCACTATTTTTAGCTCAAACAGTAAACTTCGAAAGCGTGGCTTATTTTATTTCAAGCTTAAGTTTAGTGAGACTTTCATTAATTATTGTAAATCCTATCGGAATGGTTTTGCTCCCAAGAATTTCTAATAAAATTGCCAGTGGCGCTATGGATGATGTGGCAAATTTCCTCAATATTTTCTTAAAAGCAGGAATTGTCTTTAGTGTTATAGGTACAGCATATTTTTATATAAATGCTCCTTTGATTTTAACGTTCTGGTTGGGTGAAGTAAGTGAAACTGGAATAACCATATTACGGCTGACAATTCTAGCATTACCTTTTTATACATTTTCTGGTTTAACGCGAAGTCCAATCGATGCTGTTTCAGAAAAAGGGTATAATTCTCTTATATATGGTTTAGCTGCCGTTGTATTGATTACAATCATTTTTATTGGGAAGACATTAGGTTTTGATCTGTTGACAACTGCCTTAGTCAGTTTTCTAATCAGCCATATTGTTGCCGGACTATTGGGTGCTTTTTTTATTCAAAGATTTTATCATAACAAATTATGGAATCTTGAATTAATACGAGATATTGT
>PAWC01000056.1 GCA_002713385.1 Fidelibacterota bacterium | reverse complement strand
GAGGCGGCAAAGCCCTTCTATTCGAAAATGTTGAAGGCAGTTCCATGCCAGTGCTGATCAACGCTTTTGGCAGTACAAAACGAATGAACCTGGCACTGGGTGTCCATAATATTGAAGACATTGCCAAACGCATTGAAAGCTATATTAAAATTCCTCCTCCCACTACCCTGCTGGACAAGGCGAAGCTTCTGCCCATGCTTTTGCAGGCGGCACAGTTTCCAGCCAAGCTCGTGCAACCCGCCCACCCTCCTTGCCAGGAGGTCGTCCATCTAAACGATGATATTGATCTGGGAACGATCCCGATCCTGCAATGCTGGCCTCAAGACGCGGGACGATTCATCACCTTCCCCATCGTGATCAATCGCAGTGTGGATAAAAAAATCAGGAATGTAGGACTCTACCGCATGCAAGTGTACGACAAAAAAACTACAGGCATGCACTGGCATATCCATAAAGACGGAGCGCATTTTTTCCATGAATACCGCAAACAGAATAAGGTGATGGAAGTGGCAGTCGCGCTCGGCGCCGACCCTGCATCCTGTTATTCCGCCTCCGCTCCCCTGCCCTATGGCATTGATGAGTTTCTTCTCGCTGGTTTTATCCGTAAGGCAAGCGTACCACTGGTCAAATGCAAGACGGTGGACCTAGAGGTTCCGGCAAATGCAGAAATTGTTTTGGAAGGCTATATCGACCCGGCTGAAATGCGGCTGGAAGGACCTTTTGGCGACCACACCGGTTATTACTCGCAGGACGGGGATTATCCGATCTTTCATATCACCGCCATCACCCACCGCAAGAACCCTGTTTATCTGACTACCATCGTCGGCAAACCACCGCAGGAAGATTTTTACCTGGGCAGGGCGACCGAGCGCATCTTTCTACCCCTGCTCAGAACCCAACTCCCGGAAATCGTCGACATGGATATGCCTGTGGAGGGGATCTTTCACAATTGCGTCATCGTTTCTCTCGACAAGCGTTATCCCATGCAGTCAAGAAGACTGATGAGCGCGTTATGGGGGCTCGGTCAAATGAGCTTTGTTAAAACAATCGTCACCGTTGATGCCGAAGTCAATGTTCATGACTATAAAGAAGTAGCAAAACTTTTACTCAATAAAGTGGATTTTACAACCGACCTGTTTTTCTCCGAAGGGGTTCTCGATGTTCTCAACCACGCTTCCGACCAAAGGCTACACGGCTCGAAACTGGGCATCGACCTCAGCACAAAAATAGAAGGAGAGCCGGGCTATAAAAAAGAAGCGCCTGTCTCCGCCAATAGCTCCGAGCTTCCCTCAGCGGAAAAAGTGATGGCAATATTTAAAGAAGTGCAAAACTGCAAGGTTTTGGAACTGCAAGCCAAGCGCTCTGTCCTGCTCGTGGCCCTTAATAAAACCGGCCCGCATCAGGGAAAACAATTCATCCAGTCGTTTTTGGATCATGCTGAATTTTCTGCGATAGAAATTATTATCGTGCTGGAAGGCCATGTGGATATTGAAAACATCTCTACAGTGATGTGGAAGTTTTTCAACAACCTCGACCCGAAGCGGGACTTTTATTTTGATGCAGGACGTTTGGGAATTGATGTAACGCAAAAATTTCCCGAAGAAGGCTATCAACAAAGCTGGCCGGAGGAAATTGAAATGACTGCGGAAATTAAAACGCAGGTCGATAAAAAATGGCACGACCTGTTCAATAAATAACAACCCTCCTGAATCAACATGGCTGTAGACCACATCACCATAAAAGGTGCAAGAGAACACAACCTTAAAAACCTCAGCCTCACTCTGCCACGGGAAAAACTGGTGGTGATAACAGGTTTGAGCGGTTCGGGAAAATCTTCTCTCGCTTTCGACACCATTTACGCCGAGGGCCAGCGCCGATATGTGGAATCCCTTTCCGCTTACGCGCGGCAGTTTCTGGAATTGATGGAAAAACCCGATGTGGACTCCATCGACGGACTCTCCCCGGCCATCTCGATTGAGCAGAAGACTTCCAGCAGAAACCCTCGTTCCACCGTTGGCACGGTAACNGAAATTTATGACTATNTGCGNCTGCTCTACGCCAGNATCGGCAAGGTTTTCTGTTATGGTTGCGGGCGGCAAATNNCNTCNCANACCGTGCANCATATNGTTGACCAGGTCCAGGCTATTCCNATTGGNAAGAANGTNATGATCCTTTCCCCTNTNGCCCGNNACAGNAAGGGAGAATTCAAAAAGGAAATTCTGGATATGAAGCGNAAGGGATTCGTCCGCGCTCGCATAAANGGTGAAGTNCGCTCCCTCGATGAAGAAATCGNTCTCAANAAAAAATTCAAACATACTTTNGAANTNGTGGTAGACNGGCTGNTNATCAAGGAAAANATGGGCAANCGACTAGCCGACTCGGTAGAAACCGCNCTCAACCATGGAGAAGGTTCTNTNGTCGTNNCNATTCTTGANNACAAAGAAAAANCCCANGANTTGTTGTTCAGNGAAAAATTCGCCTGCAGTTATTGCAACATCAGNTATCCGGAACTGGAACCGCGNCTGTTCTCNTTCAACAATCCGCAAGGAGCATGCGCCCAATGTGATGGACTGGGAATCAAAATGGTGATCGACCCNGAANTGGTCGTTCCNGATCCCCGGNTTTCCATNCGCGATGGGGCTTTGAANCCCTGGGAAAAACGCAGTTCCATCTATTTCCACCAGATGCTGGATACCATCTCCAGCCATTTCAAGTTCAAACTCAGCACNCCGTTTCAAAAACTGTCTAAAAAGANTCGTGATGTTCTGTTGTTCGGTTCTGGTGACGAACCCATAAAATATTATTTTGAAAAAGACGGGAGAAAACAATTCTATACCGACACCTTCGATGGCGTAATNCCTGATCTAAAGCGGCGTTATCGGGAGACCGACTCCTCCTCCACCCGGGAAGAAATTTCGCGATACATGCGTCCCCTGTCCTGTCAAACCTGCGAGGGCGACCGGTTGCGGAAAGAAGCAGTCTCGGTAAAAATTGCCGGCCTGAATATCGTAGAACTTACGGCATTCTCCATCGGCCAAGCCTATCAATATTTTCAGAAGTTGACACTGACCCGGCAGGAACACAATATCGCCCGGAGAATCGTCAAAGAAATTAAAGAGCGGCTGGGTTTTCTCACCAATGTCGGACTGGAATACCTTTCCCTGGACCGTTCCTCAGCAACCCTGTCAGGTGGGGAAAGCCAGCGCATCCGCCTCGCTACCCAGATCGGTTCCAGCCTGATGGGCGTTCTATACGTACTCGATGAGCCCAGTATCGGACTGCATCAGAGGGACAACGATCGCCTGCTCAACACCCTCTTTCGCTTGCGTGACCTGGGCAACACCGTCATTGTGGTCGAGCATGATGAAGCCACCATCCGCTCGGCTGACTATGTTGTGGACCTAGGCCCCGGCGCAGGAGTTCATGGCGGTGAAACTATTTTTGCAGGGAGCCCTAAAGCCCTGCTTAAATGCAAAGATTCCCTGACCGGACAATACCTCTCCGGTAAAAAGAAGATCCCGCTCCCCAAAACCCGACGCAAAGGTAATGGGAAAATACTTGAGATTCATGGAGCCAGGGAAAATAACCTGAAAGAAATAAGCGTAAAAATTCCTCTCGGCTGTTTTGTTTGCGTGACCGGCGTATCCGGTTCGGGGAAAAGCACTCTCACGATAGATATTTTATACAAAGCNCTGGCCCGGCATTTTTGGAACTCGATGGACAAACCCGGAGAATTTAAAAAAATTCAGGGCCTTCAATGGCTCGATAAAGTTATTGATATTGACCAGTCGCCGATAGGAAGGACACCCAGGTCCAATCCCGCCACCTATACCGGCGTGTTCACCCTTGTCCGGGAATTATTCAGCCAGGTTCCCGAATCCCGAGTGCGTGGTTACAAACCGGGTCGGTTCAGCTTTAATGTTAAAGGGGGAAGGTGCGAAGCCTGTCAGGGAGACGGGGTTATAAAAATAGAAATGCATTTTTTACCGGACGTCTTCGTTACCTGCGAAGTTTGCCAGGGAAAACGATTCAACCGCGAGACCCTCGAAATTCTTTATAAAGGAAAAAACATCGCTGACATTCTGAATATGACCGCAGAGGAAGCCAAGGAATTTTTCATCAACATCCCTTCCATTAAAACAAAGCTGCAAACCATCACCGATGTCGGGCTTGATTATATAAGGCTGGGCCAGCAGGCCACCACTTTATCCGGCGGGGAAGCGCAGAGGGTCAAACTTTCAAAAGAGTTGAGCAAACGCAGTACGGGAAGGACCTTGTATATCCTGGACGAACCGACAACGGGACTGCATTTTGCCGATATCGAGAACCTGCTGAGGGTTCTCGACAAACTGGTGGATTCCGGCAATACAGTGATCATCATTGAACATAATATGGATGTGATCAAAACCGCCGATCATATCATCGACCTGGGTCCTGAGGGTGGAGACGGCGGCGGACAGGTGCTGGCCGAAGGCCCGCCGGAAAAGGTCGCGAAAATTAAAGGCTCTTACACCGGAAAATATTTAAAGGAATATCTTTAAAGATGTATTTCAGAGCTCCATTTAAGGGGCTTAAAAGGAAAGAAAATCACTGGGCCGGATTTCGACTAAGCAATTCAATTGTTTTCGGAGTTTTCGAGGCGGGCGATGGCGCGGAAGAGTTTTTTCTGCGTTTCGATGAACTCTTCTTCAGAAAGGTCGGTTTTGCTCAACAGTTCCTCCGCTTGGGCCTGGGCACGCTCGGCCCGTTCGCGGTCGATCTCATGCACGAACTCTCCGGTTTCAGCCAGTATCGTTACACGGTTATCTGTCACTTCCAGATATCCGCCACTGACGACCAGAGCAATGGTTTCACCATCCTTCTCATAGGACAACTGTCCGGAGCGCAGGTTGGTCAGAATCGGGGTGTGATCATAAAGAATACCCATATCGCCCTCGGAACCGGGCACGTTGACCTGATCGACTTCTTCAGAGACCAGTAGTTTTTCGGGAGTTACAATNNTGAGGATCAGTTTCTCGCTCATGCTGTTTTCTTNTCCAGTTCTTTCTGTTTTGCGTGAACATCNTCCAGNGTTCCCACCATGTANAACGCCTGNTCAGAGATNTCATCGCCATGCCCATCGAGAATNGCTTTGAATCCTTCAACNGTATCCTGCACNTTGATNTATTTNCCNGGNGNACCNGTAAATACCTCNGCCACAAAGAACGGTTGNGAGAGGAATTTTTGAATTTTNCGGGCNCGGGAAACCACNAGCNTATCCTCTTCCGACAGNTCNTCCATACCCAGAATNGCNATGATGTCCTGCAGGTCTTTATAGCGTTGCAAAACCTGNTGAANNCCNCGGGCCGTATTGTANTGTTCATCCCCCAGAACTTCCGNNTCGAGAATCCGTGAAGTGGAATCCAACGGATCTACCGCCGGGTAAATGCCTAACTCGGAAATTCGCCGGTTCAAGACGGTGGTGGCATCAAGATGCGAGAAAGTGGTTGCCGGAGCCGGGTCCGTCAAGTCATCAGCGGGAACATAAATCGCCTGAACCGATGTGATCGAACCTTTTTTGGTTGAGGTGATGCGCTCCTGCAAGTTTCCCATTTCTGTTGCCAGAGTTGGTTGATAACCTACCGCAGAAGGAATACGTCCAAGAAGCGCTGACACTTCGGAGCCCGCTTGTGAAAATCGGAAAATATTATCGATAAACAGCAGTACGTCCTTACCGCCCTCGTCGCGGAAATATTCCGCACAAGTGAGGCCGGTGAGCCCGACGCGCATGCGTGCGCCTGGAGGTTCGGTCATCTGCCCATAGATCAGGGCCGTCTTGTCGATAACCTTTGAATCCACCATTTCGTGATAGAGGTCATTGCCTTCACGGGTCCGTTCACCTACGCCTGCGAACACAGAATACCCTCCGTGTTCCGCACCGATATTNCGAATCAATTCCATGATTAAAACGGTCTTGCCCACACCCGCACCGCCAAACAGACCGGTCTTACCCCCCTTGAGATAAGGTTCAAGCAAGTCAATGACCTTGATGCCGGTTTCGAGCATTTCCGTTTTGGTATCCTGCTCACTGAATGTGGGAGCGTCACGGTGAATACTCCACCTGGCCTTGGACTGAACCGGNGGTTTCTTGTCAACCGGATCGCCCACGACATTAAGAATTCGCCCGAGCACTTCTTCCCCTACAGGTACGGTAATGGGAGCACCGGTATCGACCGCTTCCATTCNTCGAACCAAACCATCGGTCGAGTGCATGGCCACAGTACGGACCGAATCGTCGCCAAGGTGTAGCGCCACTTCGCAAACCAGGGTTTCGGTTTCTCCGCTTTCTCCGGTACGCTCGATGTTGAGCGCGTTGTACAGGGCGGGCAGAACACCATCTTCAAAACTCACATCTACAACAGGCCCCATGACTTGGATAATTTTTCCCTTATTCATTCATTCCCCTCCACTGATTTCAGTATCTTTCATGCCATCAACCTTTCAAGGCTTCGGCGCCATTTACAATTTCTATCAATTCTTTGGTGATATAAGCCTGGCGAGCTTGATTATAAGTCAACGTCAAGGTACCGATCATTTCACCGGCATTTCGGGTAGCGCTGTCCATTGCCGTCATCCGGGCTCCATGCTCACTGGCGCTGGATTCCAAAAAGGCACGGTACACCTCAACCGNCATATAACGCTTAAGCAGTTCATNCAGAATCGTTTCCTCATCTGGCTCGTAGATATAATCCACGACAAATGTGTCGCCTTTATGCTCCAGTTTTTCAGGAACAATAGGGAGCAATTGCTCAACAACCACCTCCTGTTGCATCACCGACTTAAACTCGTTGTAAACNATAANAACCTTGTCGACCTTTTTTTCTGAAAACAACGTGGCAAGGTTCTCACCAATGGCCTGTGCTTTGAGGTAATCAAAGTCTTTTGTCCAGCCAATGATATCCTGAGTAATATTCACTGGGCGNTTGCAGAAAACATCATTCCCTTTTTTACCGGCAATGATCAGGGAGTTTTCTTTCTGCGCATTGTCTTTAAGATATTGGGCCGTTTTACGGATGATATTAGTGTTGAAGCCGCCACACAGGCCTTTGTCCGCAGTGATGATTAGGAGTAAATGCCGTTGCCCTTCCCGCACATCCAGCAAGGGATGCAANTCATTATTGCACCGTGCCGCCAAATGGTTGAGAACATCCATCATCTTAATCGCGTAAGGCCGGGCCTGCAGAATCGCTTGCTGGGCCTTGCGCAGTTTCGATGCCGCGACAAGCTTCATGGCCTTGGTAATCTGTTGCGTATTTTTTACGCTGCGGATGCGTCTTTTAATATCTTTTAAATTAGGCATGGGTCAATTTTTGAAAAGGCCTTTGAATTCTTCGATAGCAGTTTTCAACTGGCTTTCACTGTCGTCATCGAGTTTTTTGGCTTCTGCAATTTTATCAATCAATGCCTGGTGTTTGTCCTCCATAAAATTGAGCAGGCCGCTTTCAAATTTTTGGATATCGGCTACAGGGATATCGTCCANCAGCCCGCGTACACCAGCAAAGAGGGAAATGATCTGTTGAACCACGGTCAAAGGTTTGTACTGACCCTGCTTGAGCAGTTCTACCAACCGTTCGCCACGATGGAGCTGGGCCTGGGTTGCCGCGTCCAGGTCACTGCCAAACTGTGCAAAGGCCGCCATTTCACGGTACTGCGCAAGGTCCAGACGTAAACTCCCCGCAACTTGTTTCATGCNCTTTATTTGGGCCGCGCCGCCCACTCGGGATACCGAAAGCCCAACGTTGATGGCGGGGCGTACTCCGGAATAAAACAGGTCGGTTTCGAGATAAATNTGTCCATCCGTGATGGATATCACGTTGGTCGGAATATATGCTGAAACATCACCCGCCTGGGTTTCGATGATCGGCAAAGCCGTCATGGAACCTGCTCCCAGTTCATCACTGACTTTCGCCGATCGTTCCAGCAATCGGGAATGCAGAAAGAAAACATCACCCGGATACGCTTCACGCCCCGGAGGCCGCCTCAACAGAAGTGACACCTGCCGGTAGGCCGCCGCCTGTTTGCTGAGATCATCATAAACGATCAGGCAGTGTTGCCCGTTATCGCGAAAATATTCACCCATGGCGCATCCGGCATAAGGCGCGATAAACTGCATCGGAGCNGGATCACTGGCGGAAGCCGAAACCACGATGGTGTATTTCATCGCATCGTGCTGTTCCAGCATTTTAACCACCCGTGCAACCGTAGAACGCTTTTGCCCCACCGCCACATAAATGCAGANCATGTTCTGCCCTTTTTGNTTGATGATCGCGTCAATGGCAACAGCAGTTTTGCCCGTTTGCCGGTCACCAATGATCAATTCCCTCTGCCCACGTCCAATAGGAATCATTCCGTCGATCGCCTTGATCCCTGTTTGCATGGGTTCATGCACTGATTTCCGGTCAATAACGCCGGGCGCGGTCCTTTCAATCGGACCAAATTTTTCTGTCTTGATCGGCCCCTTGCTATCAATGGGCTGGCCCAATGCATTCACAACCCGACCGACCAATTCAGGCCCTATCGGAACTTCCATGATGCGTCCGGTCCGCTTGACTTCATCGCCTTCTTTTATGTCATCGTCTCGACCAAGCAGAACCGCCCCGACATTGTCTTCTTCAAGGTTCAAAACCATGCCAACGAGGCCACCGGGAAATTCCAAAAGTTCACCGGACATGGCATTTCCCAGGCCGTAAATACGCGCGATTCCATCCCCTACCGAAATCACCCGACCGGTTTCCTTGAGCTCGATCCCTTCTTCAAAGCCTTCAATCTGCTTTTGAATCAAGGAACTGATTTCATCGGCTCGTAAATTCACTTAGGCTACCTCCTCTTTTTCTATTGTTCGTTTCAACATCTCCAAGCGGTTGCGAATGGTATCATCCGCCACCTGGTCCCCGATGCGCAACATAATGCCGCCAATCAGCGACTCATCCACCTCGGTGTCGATCAAAATGGTTTTCCCTAAAATCTTGTTCAGCGCGATTTTTAAACGGTCAATGTTTTCATTGGTCAACGGATAGGCAGAAGTGACATGGACGCGTGCTCGGTTCAACCGACGGTCCACCGCCTTTTCAAAGTATTCGACAATTTTCTCCAAATACAGAATCTTGCCTCGCTCATTGAGCAAAACCAGCAAATTGGATACTTTGTCTTCTACCTGAAGCCGGCTGCATATCTCCTGAACTACGGCTTTTTTCTTTTCCGTAGCTATGGAAGGGTGCTTAAAAAAACTCTCCAATTGTTTTTCGATTTTAAGGGCATCTCCAAAGGCCTGCAAACTTTCCAGAGCCTTTTCCAGCGCACCCGTGTCCGCAATATTCCCGGACAACGCCTCAGCATATCTTTTTCCAATTTGATTTTCCAGCATGGTTCAGCCCTAATTTTAAACGTCAATTATTCTGACGTTTTTCCAGTTCCTCAATCACCTGCTCAATGGACTCTTCCACAAGCCTTTTTTTATCCGCGTCATCCAGAACCTTTTTCAGGAACTTCTCTGTGGAGGCAATCGTCAATGCCGCGGTGTAACTGCGGATTTCCTGGAGTAACTTGTTGCGTGAGCTTTGAATTTCCTGCTCCGCATCTTTTTGAATCTGCCGGACTTTTGCCTCGGTTTCCTGGAGGCTTTTCTCCTGAAGCTTCTTGCCCTCATCATGGGCCAACTGCAAAATCGTCTCGGCCTTGCCACGCGCGGCTTTTAGTGTTTCTTCCAGTTCTTTTTTAATCTCTTGCGCTTCTTCTTTCAGCTTCTCGGAGTTTTCAATATCACTGCGAATCTTTTTTTCACGTTCTTCCAGAGCTTCGAGAATAGGAGGAAAGGCAAATTTCTTAAGAATAAAAAACAAAAGTCCGAAGGAAATCAGCGACCAGAAAATCAGCGAGCCAAAAACAGAAACCTGTTCAAATTGAGGCATATCCCATCCTTAATTAAAGTTCATCCAACAGGAAAGTGGCACCCAGCCACTCGGCGTGGGGCCAATGAGCAATGGCTCATCAAAGAGCCGAGAGAATGTTTGCCCACAAAATAAAGCCATTGCAAATTGCCAACGGAGGCTCTCCGCCCCTTTACGGCATAATGATAAAGGCAATAACCAGTGCGTACAGTGCGATTGCTTCTACCAGCGCGAAACCAATCCAGCAATATTTGGCAACCCGCGCCTCACAATTAGGCTGACGCCCAACGGTTTCGATGGTTTTCGCAAAAATATAAGCGATCCCCAGGGCAGCACCAAAAAAACCAGCGGCACACAATCCCATTCCAATTAATGCAGCAGCTTCAGAACCCATTCTTCCCTCCTACGAAAAGTTTGTGACAAAAAAATTAATGTAACTTGACCACATCGCCAATGTAAACACAAGTCAGCGTTGTGAAAATATAAGCTTGAATAAACGCAATGGCGATTTCCAATCCGTTAATGACTACTGTGAACCCAAAAGGCATCCAGCTCACCCACAGTGGCGATGTCATAGCAAGCCCGAACAGCACCGCAAGAATAGTATGCCCCGCCGTCATATTGGCGAACAACCGCACCGCCAGCGAGATGGGACGCGCCAGCATACTGACTATTTCAATGGGAACCATCAAAGGAATCATAATTTTAGGAACCCCTGGCGGCACCAGAATTCCAAAAAAACCCATGCCGTGCTTGCTAAACCCAATCACCAGAGTCATGATAAAAATGCCGCAAGCAAAAGTTCCAGTCACCACCACCTGGCTGGTAATCGTGTAAGAGCCCGGCACCAGCCCGATCAGGTTGCAGGCCAGAATAAAGAGAAACAGGCTGGCAATGAACGGAACATATTTTTTGCCCTCTTCTTCCCCGATAAACTCAAAGACCAAATTGCGTATGAATTCCAGGGCAATTTCCAGAATGCTCTGCAGTTTTCCAGGTATGGGAGAAATGCCCCGGCTCACCACAAGCATGAAAGCTCCGACAATGATGGCCAAACCCACCCACATCGCCACCACAGCATTGTTGATAGAAAGGTCCAGCCCCCCTATATGAATAGGAATAAGGGTATGAACTTCAAAATGATGTAACGGGCTTTCCATAATTTAAATCTGATCCAAGTCAAGAATTATTATTGTCATCGTCTTCCATATCCAACAACATCGCCGTCCGATAAACGTTCAAACACCCTGCGGCCCCTCCCACTATAACCCCGACCGCTAAACCCCAAGGCCGCGTGTCGAAAAATCGATCCACGCCATGACCCAGTAAAGCACCTATTAACGTGGCTACCGTCAGTTCAGTTCCCAATCTGAACGCTATCTGCATACCTTGACGGAGGCCGTTGTTTTTACTCATCAAATTAATACTTGGGAGGAATTGACTAGCAGGAAATCGGGCCCATAATACCTCAACGTTTTGAGGTTGTCCAAAAAAAAAATTCCGCGGCTTAACCCGCTCAAATACTTGAAAATATGGTCTAAATACCAGCAACCTGAGCATTAATCCGGGAACAGGGTGATTCTCTCATGGGGCCAACACCCATAAAGGCCTTTAAAAGACCTCCTCTTCACACCTGAAATTCAACAAATTTTAAAGGGTTCTATAGTTAATAAGGAAGGGAACCATATTCAAGCTCATAAGCCTCAATTGGAATCATATCAATAGCATCCCAAGGGCAACCTTCTAAGAAAGTATCCATGGGACCTTTGCTGATACACTTTTTACAACCAATGCACAATAAAGGGTCTACATAGACAAGATTAAAAGCCGGAGCATGCTCGTTTTCCACCT
>PAWC01000055.1 GCA_002713385.1 Fidelibacterota bacterium | reverse complement strand
AGGTGCGGAAAAGGAAGAAAAAAATACAATTGTACATTCGTTCAATCGAAACTTTGCGAAACGAGCCGATGGTAATCCGAATACACATGCATTTGTTGGTTCACCGGAATTAGTCACGGCATTGGCAATTGCTGGTGATCTAACTTTTAATCCAGTAACAGATATATTAACTAATGAAAATGGTAAGGAGATAATATTTGATGCGCCCAGCGGGGATGATCTACCAAGTGACGGGTTTGATGTTATTGATTTAGGTTATCAGGAGCCGATTGAAGACGGAACTAAAATAGATGTAGTGGTAAACCCGAGTTCAGAGCGCCTGGCATTACTGGTACCATTTGAACCCTGGGATGGCAGGAATATTACGAAAATGAAAGTCCTAATTAAGGCCAAGGGTAAATGTACGACAGACCACATTTCCATGGCGGGTCCATGGCTACGCTATCGCGGACATTTGGATAATATCTCTAATAATCTACTCACTGGAGCTATGAATTATTTTAATGAAAAAACCAATTTAGTGAAAAACCAATTAAATGGAGAATATGGCCCAGTTCCTGTTGTTCAGCGGGATTATAAAAGCAATGGGATACCTACCATCATTGTAGGTGATGAGAACTATGGTGAGGGGTCCTCCCGAGAGCATGCGGCCATGGAACCAAGATTCTTGGGTGTACGGGCTGTGTTAGTCCGCTCATTTGCCAGAATTCATGAAACAAATTTAAAAAAACAAGGGATGCTGGCATTGACCTTTGCGGACGAAACTGATTATGATAAGATCCTTGAAAACGATACCTTAGATTTTGTTGATCTCGATCAATTTGGCATGGGTCAACCCCTGACTTTAGACGTTTTTCACACTGATGGATCATCGGATATCATTTATTGCGACCATACCTATAATGATACACAGATCGAATGGTTCAAAGCAGGTTCTGCATTGAATCTTATCCGCTCACAGGAAATCTAGCTTTCCATGAAAATCCTCGTTTCTGATCCTATTACATCAAATGGATTAGCTGTGTTGAAAAATGCAAATTTTGACATTGTCGAATTACCAAATGGCAGCCCTGAAGAAAAGATAGAAGCCTGTAAAGATGCACACGGTTGGATCATACGCAGTGGCACTAATATTACTGCAGCAATGTTTGAAATGGCCAAAAATCTACAGGTAGTTGGCCGTGCCGGTGTAGGCGTGGATAATATAGATATTCCTGCTGCCACGCGTCACGGTGTAGTTGTGATGAACACACCAGATGTGAATACCATTTCCGCTGCTGAACATACAATTGCCATGATGCTTTCCTTATCCCGCAAAATACCTGCGGGGAACAGAGGATTAAAAAACGGTGAGTGGAACCGGCATGCATTAGTTGGTACTGAACTTCGAAATAAAACACTCGGTATAGTCGGGCTAGGCAAAATTGGTAAAGAAGTGCTCAACCGATGCAGGTCGTTTAGCATGAATATTTTAGGCTACGATCCATATATGAGTCAGGACATGTTTAACCCAGAAGAGGTGAAAATAGTAACGCTTGATGAGTTGACATCTCAATCAGATTATATTTCTCTGCATGTCCCCATAAACGATTCCACAAGGGACTTGTTTGATTATGATAGAATGTCTTCAATGAAACCTACGGCACGAATAGTTAATGTGGCCCGTGGCGGTATCATTAATGAAGAAGATTTATGCCGTATTTTAACCGATGGAAAAATCGCCGGTGCAGCCATAGATGTTTTTTCAACAGAACCAATCGATAAGTCCAACCCATTATTAAAAGCACCAAATATTCTATTAACTCCCCATTTGGGCGCTTCAACAGAGGAAGCCAAAGAAGGAGTTAGTGTAGCAGTGTGTGAACAGGTGCGAGATTACCTAGTTCACCAGAAACTTGTCAATGCGCTGAATATGCCAATCTCAGATTTGGCAATATTGAATGAAATTCAAGTTCACTTAGACCTGGCTGAATTGATGGGTAATCTCCAGGTTCAGTTGAATCCCGGTATAATTAAAAAAGTTAATGTGGAATGCGCCGGTTCCATGCATGAAGCAAAACCGGCAGCATTGGCATTTTTAAAGGGTTTGCTAAATGGCCGTGTGCCAGACCGTGTCAATTATATTAATGCGGAAATACTCGCAGTGGAATTAGGTATCCAGATTGAGTATAGCTATTCTACAGATTGCGGCACCTATACCAATTTAATTCGAACAAAGGTTCAAGGTGAATCGGTCACCAACGAGATACATGGCAGCATTTTTGAGGGTAAACGTGTTCGCTTGGTTAATATTCTTGGATATGAGATTGATGTGACGCCTTATGGTACGATGCTTTTTGCCCGAAATAAGGATGTACCCGGAGTAATTGGAAAGGTAGGTACCATGCTTGGTGAAGCCAAGATCAATATCGGTGCTTATTTACTGAGCCGTGAAATGAATAATGGTGAAGCATTTGCCGTATTGCGAGTGGATAATTCAGTACCAGAAGATATTTTATTGAAATTGGAAGATTTACCCGAAATTCTTTCCGTTCAGCAGCTACATTGCTGATTTATGGCTTCTGTTTTGATGTCGAAATCGATTCAAATAGCTGGAGGTGGTATTGCAGGATTAACAGCAGCCATCCAACTAAAAAAATATGGATTTGATCCAATTGTCTTTGAAAAAGAATTACAAATAGGGGGATCTCGACACGGGGATTATGAGGGGTTAGAAAATTGGATTTTTTCTCAGCATGCCCCAGTCTTCATGAAGGATTCTGGTTTTAATTTTAAGGCAATTACTACTCATCCAATCCATCGTTTTTTGGTCCATACCCAGAATTACCAGCCATTATTAATTCAAAGTAACAATCCATTTTTTTATATGGTGAAACGAGGCAGCAATATCGATGATTTAGATAATCAATTATATCGGCAGTGCGTGGATCAAGATGTTCAATTCAAATTAGGGGAAAAAGCGCCAAAGAGCTGCCACATTCATGCAACCGGTACACAAAAAGCAGCAGCATATATTCAAGGCATTAATTTTTCTACAGGATTAAAAGATCAGATTCATTTACTTTTGGGGCATAAATACGCACCAAAGGGTTATGCATATCTAATTATTATTGGCGGANAGGGNACCTTGGCNGCNGCTTTTAAAAAACCAAAANNTTTTAANATAGATTACCTTAAAGAACACCCAAAAATATTTCAANGCGAAAGGAATTCAAATTAGAAATGGGAAGCAATTTGCNAGCCGGGGNAGTTTTTCNCTTCCGTTCTTAGCTTGGAAACCGCCATTNNAAATAGGCGAAGCAGGCGGTTTTCAGGATTATTTATTTGGATTTGGAATTAGAATGTCCATNATGTCAGGCAGAGCTGCTGCTTTATCCGTTATTGGNAAAAAAACAGAAGCACGAACGATTTTAATTCAATTGAACCAAAAAAGAAAAATATCCTTTATAAACCGAATCTTATATGAACGATTAAATGATTATCAAATGGGAGTATTGGCGAAAAAACTTTATGAATCATCCAATCCATTATCCATATTGTCTAGTGCATATGACTGGAACTTTAAAAATATGCTACGTTGGATAAACATGAGTCATCGATATGAGATACGTCCTACTTAGAAGTATTCAGTTTGTTGCGATGATTATTTTGCTATCGGGGCTTGTATGGGGTATTCGAAATAACAATGTCATACTTGAACTAAATGCGCTTTTTGTTGGTTCAGGCATATTTTATATTGCAAATATGTTGTTGAAAAAAGATTAATCATTCAAATTCCTATATCATTATAACGCAAAAGCGAGAGTACTATGTCAAAACTTTGGGATGACTTAAAACAAAACATGAAAGAATGGAGCAGTGCTGCTGTTGAAAAAGCAGAAGAAGTTAGTAAGGTGGCAGTTGCCAAGACGGAAGAATTAACCAAGATAAGTAAAATCAAACTGGAAATTCATCAACTTCAACGTGATCGCCGTAAACAACAAGAAGCTCTAGGAAAATTAGTTTATGGTCAGGCCAAAGATAACAATATGGTTAATTTTACGGGGAACACGGAATTTTATTCCCATGTGGAAGAAATCGAAAGTATTTCATCTGTAATCAGTGAAAAAGAAAAAGAAATAGAAAAAATCAAAGATGAATATAATATCCAAGAAAGTGAAGTTTCTGCAAATATGGAAGAAGCACAGGTTAAAGATGAATTATCTGAAGCAGGGGAAATCAAGGATTCACCAGAATCCGAATAATGTCATTGCCGCAGTCTAAATCTTTTTCACCCAAACAAAAAACAGCCCTATCTCAATACCTTCATGAAATAAAGAGTCTGGAGCCCCTCTCCAATGAGGAAGAAGTCCATCTGGCTCAAAGCGCAAAAGCTGGGGATAAGCATGCCATTAACAAATTGGTTACACACAATCTTCGATTTGTAGTGGCAGTGGCAAAGAAATTCCAGAAATATGGTATTCCCCTTGAGGACTTGATTAATGAAGGAAATCTTGGATTAATTAAGGCTGTTCAGCGATTCGATGAAACAAGGGGATTCCGATTCATTTCCTATGCTGTGTGGTGGATTTCCCAAAGTATTCGTCAGGCTATTAATAAAACAGGACGAACAATTAGGTTGCCGTCAAATGTAACCGATAATATGGGCAAACTTTATCGCCAATCTTTGGAACTGGAACAAGTTTATGGACGGGAACCTACTTCGGAAGAATTGGCTGAAATTTCAGATACAACAATTTCCTGGATTGAAAACCTGATCCGATCATACGGCAGTACCTATTCTCTTGATGAACCAATGGAAGATTCCAATGTGACCCGTATTGATTTTTTAACTTCAGAGGATGATCGCCCAGAAAAAATTATTATTATTGAATCTTTAAAAGAAGAAATTTTCCGTGTATTACACACCTTGGATGAGAGGGAGGAAGAAGTGATGCGGCTGTATTATGGTTTGGATGGAGATGACCCAAAAAACTTAGAAGAAATCGGGAGAATTATGGGGTTAACCGGGGAACGGATACGGCAAATTAAAAAACGTGGATTACAGCGACTGAGACACAGCACACGGTCCCAATTACTTAAAATATATCTTAAATGATCCATATGGATGATTAATGAACAAATTTGTAAATTGCATAAATACTCAAGGCGAATAAATTATGCTTCGTCGCAAAAAAAGACCCAATAAATACCATAATTATATCATTGTATCCGAGCGTGATTCGGACCTGCGACAGTTTCATTTTTCCCATAAGAGGCTTTTGAGAATATTAGGAATTAGTATCGTATTTATTTCAGTGACACTTTTCCTAAGTGCTGATGCCCTCACGGGTCTTTTATACAAAGCAAAATTGAAAGATTTGCGAGATAATTATGAACGGTTGACTGAAACATTAGTTGATTTACAGACACAGCTTGAAGATGTATCAGGGCAAGTCGGTACGATTGAAAAAAAGGATCAGGCAATTAGAACCTATACCGGTTTACCGCAGATTGATCGGGACGTTCGTAAAATGGGTGTGGGAGGAACAGTCATTAGAAAGACAAATATGAATGATATAGCGCCTGATTTCACCGATAAGATTTCTGAACTTGGATTAGATGTTGATGCAATATCGCGACGAGTGAAACTGGAATTACAAAGTTATAATACCATGTTTGATAAAGTCCGCAATCATGCGGATAATTTAAAAGTTATTCCTTCAATTCGGCCAGTTCAGGAAGGTTTCCTCGGATCGGGATTTGGTTATCGTGAAGATCCATTTAATGGAAAAGTACGCTATCATTATGGATTAGATTTTGCGGTAAATACAGGGACAAAGATTTATGCCCCTGCTGATGGCAAAGTAAAGTTTGCTGGTGATCAAGGCGGTTTTGGGAAAGTGATCAAAATCGATCATGGGAATGGTTATCGTACCATATATGCTCATTTATCAAAATTTATAGTAAAACGCGGGCAGGATTTGAAACGCGGAGAATTGATTGCAATCACCGGTAATACCGGAAGGTCGGATGGGCCTCACCTTCATTATGAAGTCCACCAGTACGGGGCACCTAAAAATCCATTGGATTATTTTTTCTCCGGCTACCTGAAGTAAGCCTTTTTTCCTCTACACCTCTCTCATTAATTTTCAAGATAATCCAATGAGTAAATCATACTTTATAGAAACTTACGGCTGTCAAATGAATGTTGCCGATTCTGAACTAGTTTCAGGCCTGCTTACTAAGGCTGGGTATTCTGAGACTAAAGATATTCATAATGCGGATGCTATTTTCGTGAATACCTGTGCTATACGCGAACATGCAGAAGAAAAGGTGCATTCCCGTTTAGGGTATTATCATCAAATTAAAAAGAAAAATCCAAAAATGATTATTGGTCTTCTCGGATGTATGGCACAAAACCTGAAGGAAGATATCCTGGAGTCAAAACCCTACGTTGATATTGTATTGGGTCCTGATTCCTATCGTCGACTACCGGAAATAATAGAAAAAAGAAATGGGAATTCTACCCATATAGTGGATACAAAATTGTCCCGGTTTGAAGTATATGACGATATGTTTCCAAGCCGTCATCTAGGCATCAATGCATGGATTCCAATTATGCGAGGATGTGATAAATTTTGCACTTTCTGTATTGTACCATTCACTCGTGGACGCGAACGATCGCGCAGTTTAGAAGGTATTATTGATGAAATCGCCCAGGCCGTTTCTGATGGCTTCATTGAAATTACTTTGTTGGGACAAAATGTTAATTCATACAATCACGAAGGGCGCGGTTTTCATGAATTATTGGATACAATTGCCAACGTGGTGGGTGTAAAACGCATTCGTTATACCTCGCCCCATCCCCAAGATATGACCAAGGATGTGTTGGATGTAATGGGCAAACATGATAATATCTGTAATTATGTTCATTTGCCACTTCAGGCGGGGAATAACAAAGTATTAAAACGCATGAACCGCACATATACAAAAGAACAGTTCATTTCTCTCGCAGATCAGATTCGAGATAAGCTTCCTCATGTAGGTATATCAACTGATATTATTGTCGGTTTTCCAGGAGAAAATGAGTTGGAATTTCAAGAAACATTGGAAGTGATGGACGCGATTAAATTTGATTCGGCGTATACATTCAAGTATTCGTCTCGTCCTGGGACCAAAGCAGCTGAATTTGAGGATCATATTGCAGAACCCGAAAAACAGGACCGACTGGAACGTGTGATCAAAGCGCAAAAAGAACACACCTTGCAGCGCAATAAATCAATCGTAGGACGTGTTGAAATGGTTTTGGTTGAGAAAGAAAGTAAACGGTCGGCGAATCAATGGGTGGGCCGAACTGATTCAAATAAATGGGTAATTTTTGATAAAGAAAATTCCCACATTAGAGATTTCACTCCGGTCAGGATCACCGAAGCCAAAGGTATCTCACTGCACGGTAAAATTGTTCAATTACAAGGAATGGAGGCAGCCTGATGAAGCTGGTAAAAATTTTCGCAGGATTGGTGATCCTAATATTGATATTGACCTTTTTAACGCAAAATACCAACATAGTTACTGTGGATTTGATCTTTGTTGAACCTAAGAATGTTAAGGTTGCCAATGTGATGCTGGGAGCTATTTCAGTTGGTATCTTAATTGGCTTTGGTGTTGCGTTGACCAATATTCTATCAGACAAATCAGAAATTCGATCTTTGAAAATAAAAAACCGTAAACTTTCAGATGAACTCAATGATCTTCGCAATGTGGCTATTGACGAAGGTATTTATGACACGGAAGATGGAGAAAATTAACATTGATTTGGATTTTCCTGGTTGCATCCGCGGTTATTTTAGCGGCTGTATTTATCTATTATTTCCGACCTAAAAAGCAGCAGCGTACCGAATCGATTTATACCCACGCCCTTAATGCTATGGTCCGAGGAGATACTCGTACAGCCCTTAGCCACTTGAGAAACGTAGTAAAGCAGGATACAAATCATATTAATGCCTACCTTCAAATGGGAGATATTCTCAGAGGAGAAGATAATGCCCAGGCAGCAATAAAAATCCATCAGTCTCTAACTGTTCGACCGAATTTGTCAAATGAAATCAAGCGTGATATTCATAAATCTCTGGCGCTAGATTTTAAACAGCTTGGACATATAACCAAAGCAATGGGTGAAGCAGAAATGGTACTTAAGCTGGATCGAAAAAATTTGTGGGCCAATGAATTTTTATTAAAGATTTTCGAGCAACAACGTGAGTGGGATAAAGCTATGCAGACAACAAAAGCAATCCAGAAATTGAAGCAGTCTCGAGATCCCAGTCAAATTGCACGATTTTTGGTTTATCAGGGAATGGAAAAGTTAGAAAAAGGCCAGCTGAAAGAAGCAGAATCTCAATTTCAAAAAGCGGTGAAAACGTCACCAGAATTTGGATTACCCTATCTAAGATTAGGTGATGTATTTGCGGAGAATAGAGACTTAGTGAAGGCTATTGAAAACTGGGAAAAATTTGCCTTACTTAATCCAGAGGAAGGCCGGCTGGTTTATTCTAAAATTGAATCAGCATTGTTTGACCTAGGGAGATTTAGTGAAGTAGAAAAGTTTTATGAAAGAATTCTTGAAAAAGATCCATCCAACCTGAATGCTCTAACCAAATTGGCCAATGTACTAGAAGAAAAGGGTGAACATAATAATGCATTAAATTTGGTTGAAGATGCTCTATCTAAAAATGGGAGCTCAGTCCATGCTAGATTAATGAAATTGAAATTGTCGCTTCATGTATCAAAGCCCCATGAACTATCCAACCAGATTGACGAGGTTATTCAATTACTAACCATTCCCCATGAAAAATGATAAAATGTTGTTTATTTATTCTGACCATTATCTGGGGATGGAATCTCCATTCCCAAAATATTGATCTTTATTTAACGCTCTTGGAAAAGGGTAGAATGGATGAAGTGAAAGAAAATCTACCCGAATTACTTAATCGATACCCAAATGAAGCAGGTGTTTATTTGCTACAAGCAATGGTGAACGAAAATGGTGATGATTCTTTGATTCAATTCCGGAATATTATTGAAAAATTCCCAGAATCAGAATTTGCCTCCCTTGCAGCGATGAAAATTGGAGAATATTTATTTTCCAGGGGTCTTTATTCGCAAGCTGGTGTCCAATTTAAAATCGTACTGTTCAAATACCCACAAGGTGATAATCATCAAAGGGCCATGGACCTCATGGTAAATTCATATTTTGCAACTGGTGAAGAAGACTCAGCGAAAGTAGCTTTAAGAACGATGAAACAATTATATCCAAGTTTAAATTATACAAATTATAATATTGAAGGATTAAACAATAATCCGAGAGAAGCGAGATTAATTAAACTGGATCCAAATGAAATCAGTAGTCGGATCAAATCTGCCAAAGCAAAACGGAAAGTTATGTTACCGCAAAAAAAGCCCAAACCCTGGGTGGTCCAAGTTGGCGCTTTTGGTAAATACGAAAATGCAAACCGGCTTAAAAAACAGCTTCAAGGTCATGGATTTGCGACCGAAGTCCATACGGTAGATTCGAATGGAAAACGATTGCACGCTGTACGTATTGTTCGATATGAGACCAAAGAATCGGCTGAAGTAATTGGACAGAAAATCAAAAAGAATTTTGGGCTAGATTTCCGGGTTATAAATAACCCGGAATAATCGATTTCGATTAAAGTTATTAATAAAATGGGAATGATTAGGTGGCTGGTGCCTCTCACGGTCTTCAAAACCGTTGTCCCCGTTTATAGCGGGGAGGTGAGTTCGATTCTCACGCGTTCCCGCTAGCATTGAATAAAAGGAATTGGAATGAACAAAAAACAAAGACTTGTTGCAAAAAAGCATCGTAAAAACAAAGCACGGATAAAAACACTAAAACAAGCTGCAATTTCAGCTGGTAATAAAGTAAAGAAAAATACTTCATCAAAGGTGGCTACCACTATGAAACCTGCAGCAAAGAAAACACCAACCAAAAAAGTAACTACAAAGAAGAAAACCACTAAAAAAGTAGCTACAAAGAAGAAAAGCACTAAAAAAGTATCTGTAAAAAAGGCACCAATAAAAAAGAAGGCAACGAAAAAATCTACCGCAAAAATATCTTCAAATAAATCGAACAAAAAATCAAGTGGGAAAAAATGAAGGAACTTCTAAATGATAAAATCCGATTATGCATCGGAATTATTTTTGTAATAGCAGCAATTGGATTTTTCATCTATGGTTGGATGGAAAGGTCAGTTGGAAATCCATTCAATCAAATATGGATGTTGGCCATCATTATCTTGTTAGGTGGCATGGTGCAACTTCAAAAAATTGGAAGTGGCCGGAAAAAAAGTCGTAAGAAGAATGAATAAAGCACCGCCATGCGTTCGGCAATTGCTGATTATTTAGATACATATACACCTTTTGAATTATTTGGGCCGTCCCATTGGGCGGCCATTTTTTTATTTTTATTTCTGGTATTTTGGCTACCTTGGTTTGCAAAAAACCATTTACATCAAAAGTACCAGAAAAATGTGGGAGTTTTCCTAGGCGTTTTGATCGGCATTAATTACCCCCTATGGGTTTTGCTTGAGATTGTAGCTGGATCATTTGATGTAACACTCCATTTGCCATTCCAGCTGTGCCGGTTTGCTAACCTGCTATTACCGCTGGTGATGATTAAACGCAATTTTAAAGTTTTTGAGATTCTTTACTTTTGGGGTTTGTCCGGAATGTTGCAGGGGATGATCACACCGGACATTGTTGAAGATTTTCCCCATTTTTATTATATCCGATATTTTATCGGTCATCATTTGCTAATAGTTTCACTAATCTATGCAATAGTTGTGTATGATATGAGGCCCACTTTGGCCAGTATGAAAAAGGCCTTTATTGCTCTAAACGGCTTTTTGCTTATATCCTTTATTGCAAATATGATTTTAGATGCTAATTATTTTTGGATTATGGAAAAACCGCCTATGGCGTCACTGTTGGATTTTATGGGGCCATGGCCGTGGTATATTTTATCTGGAGAATTTGTTGCACTGGCCCATTTTGGATTTGCATATTTCATTTACCTTTTGATTGAAAAAAATAGAAAAAATGATTGATTTAGAGTTGAATTACGGCCTAAAAAATTTATCTTGACTAATTTTCATCTAAATTCAAAGGGATCGGGATCAGTTAAAATAAAAACAATTTACAAGCGATGAGAATTATACCTATAATAATTTTGCTCTCTTTTTGTCTAATTGGACAAATTTTAGAAAAAGAGAACAAATTGCTTTGGGATGGAACTGATTGGAAGCATGTTTCTACCCGAGTCGATGGAAACCCTGCAATGGTCTTTCGAGTCAAGTCCGCATATTTGACCGGAGTATTGGATGGCCGTCTTTACTATTATCTCAAATCTTGGGCTGAGAAACAGACTTTTTCTGATAGCCTTTATGGTGATCGTATTGATTATCTAACACTGCGCGAAACTGTAAAGCAACTCGATCAATTTTACCAAAATCCTCTGATGGATTATGTGCCTGTTGTGTCAGCAATGATTATTGTCCATATGCAAGTGGAACAAGTATCCCAAGCAGTTATTGATCAATATGTTGAACAAACGAAATATTGGATTAATCAACTCACCTTGGATATCCAAAGCCGTGGTATGCATGAATTATTAAGGGAAAAACAGGAAAGGTATTGAAAATCCAATAAGTTATAATTAGAAACTCTACCGGCCTTTAGTATTTGTAATTTATAATCCATTTTTTATTAGTTAATATGACGGAAACCCAATTCAAAGAGATTCTCAAAAAACTGGATAATATTTTTCGGCCTGTACAAGTTGGATCTAATGAAAATGAATGGCTAGCGGTTGGCAAATTGGTAGATGGTATATCCACAAAAGATTTAGATATTATTTTGAAAAAAGAGCCATGTCAATTTTCTATCAAAAAAAAGAATGAACAGGTATATATAAGAATAAGTGAATCAGAAGAAAGGGTCATCCTT
>PAWC01000054.1 GCA_002713385.1 Fidelibacterota bacterium | reverse complement strand
GAATTAAACGAATTGCTGCGGTTGCCAGTAGATTGGTGCCCACAATGGCTGTTCTGTATGTGGCAGGTGCACTGATAATTCTATTGACTCATTTTGAAAATATCATCCCTAGTTTTGCTAGTATTTTTCGTGAAGCCTTTTCCTTGAAAGCTGGCTGGGGTGGTTTGCTTACTGTAATCATGTGGGGTGTACGCAGAGGTTTATACTCAAATGAAGCTGGTCAAGGCTCCGCCCCTATCGCTCATGCTGCTGCAAAAACAAAAGAATCTGCACGTGAAGGTGCTGTGGCAATGATGGGACCGTTCATTGATACAATAATTGTATGTACAATGACCGGCCTTGCTATTCTTTCAACAGGTGTACTACAATCAACAGATTTAACAGGTGCGCAATTGACCAGAGAAGCATTTCGTAATGGTTTTGCATTTGCTCCTGAAATTGGAAGTTTTATTGTAAATATTGCCGTTTTGCTATTTGCATACACCACAATGGTAGCTTGGAGTTACTACGGAGATCGTTCTATAGAATATCTTGTGGGTCCACAGGCAATTAAACCCTATAGATGGGTATATGTATTTTTCAACTTTTTAGGTGCTGTCCTGCCCCTCACATTCGTTTGGAATTTTGGTGATATTGCCTTGAGCCTAATGACCATACCAAATTTGATCGGAGTACTATTTTTAACCGTTACGCTGAAGAAAATAACGTCAGAATATTTTTCAAGAGAGCACGTTCCTTATAAGGCATAATCAAAATTGGATCTGCACCACACTCTGGATGTGGCTGTAAACGCTGCTCAAAAGGCTACTGATGTCATACTGACTGCCCTTAATATTCCCCGTATAGCAGAATACAAAGGCAAAACAGATCTTGTTACAAAAACAGATAAAGAATCAGAGCAATTAATTTGCGGCATAATTCATGAGGAATTCCCCGATCATGGGATTCTGGCTGAAGAATCCGGCTCCTCCCTACCGGATGCAGAATATCAATGGATTATAGACCCCTTAGACGGCACAACCAATTTTGTTCATAACTATCCCTCGTTTGCTGTATCCATTGGTGTTCACCAAAACAATAAGCCTATTGCCGGCTGCGTTATCGAACTACCTGCAAATAATGTGTATACCGCAATAAAAGGAGAAGGTGCTTTTTGTGATGATAACAACATATCTGTATCAACAATTAAGGAACTTGAAAAATCACTTCTTGTTACAGGTTTTGGGTACCAGCATGGTGAAAGCTGGGAACGAAATATGGTGTTATTCAAACGGTTTACGGACATTTGTCAGGGTGTACGCAGGCTTGGAGCTGCAGCAGTAGATTTGTGTCATATAGCCAGTGGTAAAGTGGATGGCTTCTGGGAATTTGATCTACATCCCTGGGACTCTGCTGCAGGTATTCTGATTGTGAGCGAAGCTGGCGGAAAAATAAGTAAGATGGATGGTTTCGAGTATTCTATTTATGACAAGGAAATTTTAGTGTCTAATGGACTGCTCCATGATCAAATGATCAAAGAAATGATACAATAATTAAAGCTTATTTACATCCAGATTCACCACATCATTGAATTTAAACCTGCCGTCACCGGTGACCCTGCCAATGGTTGTAGAGGGCAATCCAATGGTCATACAAATGCGCTCAAATTCCATCAGATCTCTTTCGCCAATAGATACGATGACCATGCCCTGTGTCTCACCAAAAAGCATTTCATCCTGCCTCAATTTCCGGGATAAATGAATTCGGGCGCCGATAACCTTTTCAGCATTTTGTAGTGACTTGACCAATGACACTGCCAATCCTCCATTGGAAATATTAACGGCTGATTTAATCAGTCCACTCTGAATTCCTTGCAGCACCGTTTCCTGCAGCCGAGTTTCCATACGTAAATCAACTGCTGGAATTTTAGTATTTTCTTGTTTTTGAATCTTTTGCTGGTAAATGCTGCTGCTTAATTCACCACGATGACTTCCTAACATTGTTATAAAATCATTTTCAGAAACAAATGATTCATTAATTGCAATAGACTCATTTATCCTTTTACCTACAACACATAATTCTAAACCGGGATGATTTTTATTATCGCAAGTGATAATAGGACGAAATATTTCTATGCCCATTAGCTGCGTAGCTTCAACAGCCCCCATAAAGATCTCTCGCATATACCACTGGTTGTCATTTTTCTTCATATCTCCGCCATGCAGGATGAGAGCTACACCTATCGGTTTATATCCTTTACACACCAATTGCCTTGCAGCATTGGATATCACTATACGGTTGCTGGTTTTTATTTCTTTATTCAGTAAGTGAATGTTGTCAGGAATACTTACGGCAAAATCATTTTTCCCTGGTATTAATGAAAATGAACCGACTGAATCTTTTTGCGGTTTATAGACATTCCATTTTTGCTTCTTGACGATCTTACATAATTCCAAGACATGGCTCGAGTAATTTTTCAGTTCTTTGAACTTTTTCAGTTTTTCTTTTTTTCCACTTTTGGGAACGGCCGGAACAATCGATATTTTCGGAGGTTCAGTTATATTTAAAATTGATAATGGTAAATTTGCTTTCATTATTTTTCGAACAGAAATAGACATGAATTGTATTTTTTTCAGGCTACCCAGATGAACGCACGACTGTTTATGTTTTTTGCAGATACCTTTTATTTTTCCAGATAAATACTGGGTAGCTATTATCAAAACACCGTGGGTATTCTTATCAGATAATATTGAAATTTGGGCAGCAGAAGATAAATAAATATCCATTCCGTATTTGTTGTTAGAAATTGAGTTTAAACCATACCCAAGTGATGCAGGATTTATATGCTTAACTATTACGGATTCTAAAGCCATAATATCTGCACATGCAGAAACCAGTACTTTATTATCCTGAAGAAATAGTAATTCTTCATGGCCTGTAATTATTGGATTTTGATGAGTAGTCTTCTGCGCTATACCGAATGATATTTTTGATTGTTTACTTTTATATTTCAATCTTGGTTTTATACCCAGCGCTGTACAAGCCTTTACGGCAGAAGTGGAGATTATGGACCCTTTGCTCTCCATACCAACAGCCAATTGTGTTGATTCATCAATTTTTAAATAATTGCCACCATGATTAATGATATTGTTGATACCCGGAATGGGGTTATTTAGATATCGTGAATAATAAACATGTTTTAGAACCTCCCATTCAAAATCCGTAGGCTTCCGCCCTAATGTAGATTTAATAGTTTGGTCATTTATGGAAAATTGATCATATTTTTTCAGCATGTTGTTATCTCCTGTGTTCTTGCATGTTATACGCTAAGAGGTTCCGTTGGGTAAATAGTGTAGACATTACCTACCTATATGCTTACGGCGGGGAATCTTTCATACACTTTTAATCACGCCAATTAATAATAATTTTATTCCCCAAATGGTTCATGGTAAATTTTTGAATGTTCCATAATCATCTCATACTATTTATCTCATAAAATGAATATGATAAAACACGGTGGTGGGTGGCCAGCCATCTGGTATTCTATCAGGATGGGCCGCCGTGTAGGTTTCCGCAAACTCTGGAATGTTTTAAATTCAAAAAATGTATGCAAAACATGCGCTCTGGGTATGGGCGGACAATCAGGCGGCATGCGGAATGAGCAAGGCCATTGGCCGGAAATATGTAAAAAATCCATCCAGGCCATGGCAGCAGATATGCAGGGTGAAATTCATCCTGAATTTTTCAACCGGTTTTCCATTGATCAGCTCAAGAATTTCTCCTCACGGGAAATGGAACGTGCCGGCCGCACCACGACTCCCCTCCTTCTGAAACCCGGAGATACTCATTACAAGACTATTGGTTGGGATGAAGCCTTTGATCTAGTAGATAGAAAACTCAAAAAAACCGAACCCCAGCGATCCTTCTTTTATTTTAGTGGACGTTCTTCCAATGAGGCTGGTTTTCTACTCCAGTTGTTTGCCCGCGTATTCGGCACCAATCACATCAATAATTGTTCCTATTACTGCCACCAGGCTAGCGGCGTGGGACTTACAGGCTCTTTGGGTACAGGAACAGCTACGATAGAATTGGAAGATCTGGATCACTGCGATCTATTTTTTCTTATAGGATCCAACCCCAGTTCTAACCATCCTCGCCTGCTCACCAAGCTGAAAAATATCCGGCGCCGAGGCGGAAAGGTGATTGTGATCAATCCTGTGATTGAAAAAGGGTTGGTTGAGTTCCGGGTGCCATCTGACCCCAGAAGTTTGTTATTTGGCTCCAAGATCGCTTCTGAATATGTACAGTTGAGGCCTGGCGGGGACCTGGCTTTGTTCAGCGGGTTGGCTAAGGTCGTTTTGGAACAGGGCGCAGTTGATTCTGCTTTTATTGATTCTTTCATGGAAGGATATGAAGATTTTAAATCAAATATTCAAAATTTAAATTGGGCCGATATTGAGCTAGGCTCGGGTTTATCGCAGCAAGAGATTGAATCCGTAGGACACCATTATATCAAGGCCAAGGATGTAGTCTTCGGCTGGTGCATGGGCATCACTCATCATGCCCACGGCGCTGCCAGTGTGCAGCATATTGCGAACTTGGCTCTTTTGCGCGGGATGGTTGGCAGAAAGCACGCCGGTTTATTGCCGATTCGCGGTCATTCCAATGTGCAGGGCATGGGGTCCATGGCGGTGACACCTGCTTTAAAAACAGCAGTATTTGAACGCCTGACAGCGGAAGGCGTAAACGTTCCATCCATGAAAGGCTATGACACCATGGCCTGTATTCAGGCAGCCAGTAATAAAGAAATGGATTTTGCTTTTTGTCTCGGTGGAAATCTTTATGGTTCCAACCCTGATTCTAAAACGGTTGCACGTGCCTTTTCTAATATTGATACAGTGGTTTATTTAAGCACGTCCTTAAATACAGGGCACGCCTGGGGAACGGGAAAGGAAACAATCATTCTTCCTGTCTTGGCTCGGGATGAAGAGCGGCAAAGTACAACCCAGGAGTCCATGTTCAATTTTGTCCGCCTAAGTGATGGCGGGATCAGCCGGCATGAAAATCTGCGCTCCGAGGTGGAAGTGATTTCAGAAATCGCTGCGCGAGTTTTGGGAAATGATGACATCTTCCATTGGAGTAAGTTAGAAAACCACAACAGTATTCGAAAACTCATTGCCCAGATTATTCCAGGGTTTGAATCGATGGATAAAATTGGTAAGACAAAAAATGAATTTCATATTCCTGGACGATTACTGCACAATCCCGCTTTTCCTACTGAATCGGGAAAAGCAAAGTTTATTTATCATCCTATTCCTAATTTGAATCAATTGCAGGAGAATGAATTTCACCTGTTGAGTGTCCGTTCCGAGGGACAGTTCAATACCGTTGTGTATGAAGAAGAGGACTTATACCGGGGGCAGGAACGCCGTGATGTGGTCATGATGAACAAGGAAGATATGATGCACATGGGACTGATAAAGGATGACCTAGTTGCAGTAAAAAGTGAAACGGGTCAGATCGATAATATGCTGGCAAGACCATTTGATATAAAACGAGGAACGGTGCTCATGTATTACCCGGAGGCCAATGCGCTTATCAGCCAAAAGGTGGACCCAATGTCACGAACGCCTGGATTTAAATCAGCTATAGTCTCAGTTGGTCTTTCATAANTAGATNATTAAATAGACCATTTATCAAANANGGTTCTTATCACATTCCATTGATGTCCTCGACGTTGTAAATAANTGATCAACCGATTCCGCTCTTTTTGAGTCATTTTTTGACCTTTCTTTATTTTGCGTTTTTCAATCAATCGTTCCACCAATTCTTCTTCAGGCATTTCTACATAGGCTTGTTGCAGTAGTTTTTCAACAATTTCCTTATCCAATTTGTGCGGAAACAATTCACGGCGCAAGACAACCGGCCCGAGCAAACGGGAATTGATTTTATCATGAATAAATGCCCTGGCGAATGTTTCATCATTGAGGAATTTCTTTTCGTTAAGTTTCTCTATGACACGTTCAACAATATCAGGATTATACCCTTTTTCAGTTAACCGTTTATATAATTCTGCTGTACTGCGCAGACGATAATTCAATAATGACAATGCAGCATGGAAGGCTTGATGTAAATTTTCCTTTTCCTCAAGTTCAACCAAATATTCATCATCAACTTCACTCCCTACCTCAAGAGCAATAGAAATAAAAACGTCTTCGGAAATTTCGAAGACGCTTTTATCAGTAAATATAATTAAACGTTTAGGGCGTTTCTGGCCCTTACGCTTTATGGCGATAATTTTACGGTGCAGCTTCTCCCTCCTCGGTATCCAGGCCCACGAAAGTACGGACATCAGTAACAACTTGATCTAACACTTCAGGGTTTTCCTGCAAATACGTTTTAGCGTTTTCCCGGCCCTGGCCTATCTTTTCATCCTTGTAGGCATACCACGCACCTGTTTTCTGAATGATCTCTCCTTCGACCGCAAGGTCAATGATATCACCCACGTAGGAAATACCTTCACCGTACATAATATCGAATTCAGTTGATTTGAAAGGTGGAGCTACTTTACTCTTGACTACCTTCACACGAACTCTGGATCCTACAAAATCATTGCCTTCTTTCACCGCAGCAATGCGGCGTATTTCCATACGCACTGAGGAATAGAATTTCAAGGCGCGGCCGCCGGTAGTCGTTTCAGGATTGCCGAACATTATACCGATTTTTTCCCTGATCTGGTTGATGAAAATGATGCTGGTATCTGTCTTTTTCACAGTACCTGTTAATTTGCGCATTGCCTGGGACATAAGCCGTGCATGAAGTCCCACGAAGTGATCACCAATTTCACCATCTAATTCAGATTTTGGTACCAGAGCAGCGACAGAATCGATGACGATCACATCCAGTGAATTACTTCTAATGAGTGTATCAGTAATATCAAGAGCCTGTTCGCCAAAAGACGGCTGGGATACAATTAATTCAGCAGTATTTACTCCAAGCTTTTTCATATATTCTGTATCCAGTGCATGCTCCATATCGATGTACGCAGCATAGCCACCGGCTTTTTGAGCTTCAGCAACAATATGCAGCGCAAGGGTGGTTTTTCCGGATGATTCAGGACCATATATTTCTATTATACGTCCTCGAGGAATGCCGCCTATGCCAAGGGCTAAATCAAGGGATAAGCAGCCTGTAGAGATAACATTGTCGCGCACCTGGAAAGCAGCACTTTCCAATTGGACAAACAGTTCTTCACCGTGATATTGTTTTTCGATTTGTGCTTTGGCTAATTCAAGTGCTTTGGTACGTTTTTTATCCATAAATAAAACTCACTTATATGTTGATTTATGTTAAAAAATGGGTGTCTAAAATAGTATATACTGAACCTTTAAAAAAGAGTTCACTGCGCATAAAATGAATTTTATTTATCTGCAATTGAATGGGTTCATATTCAGCGTTAAGAAATGATGAAATATCCGGTGTATGCTTTTGCGGATACTTTATCCTGGCCAGAGTTAAATGCGGTAAATAATTCTTCTCTTCTTTGGGATAACCTAAATGATCTAATGCTTCATTAATTTTTGTTACTAATGTTTGCAGCGGTATTAAATCGCCATTGATTCCGAGCCATAATATTCTTGGACGCTCTTTTTTAGGAAAGCATCCTGTTCCAGAAATTTTAAATTGCATGGATTTTGTTGACCCGATAATGTCTTTAATGGTATGACCGATTTGATCCACATCATCGTCCGGTGTATCGCCAATAAATTTAAGTGTTAGATGAATGTTGTCGTTTTGCATCCAATTCACTTTTGCACCATGGTTATTGACCACTGTTTTAAGTTCTTTTTGCAGTTTTACTATTTCACTAGGTACAGGAACAGATAAGAATGTTCTCAGCAACAGGTTACTCATTGTGCAAATATAACCTTAACATATTTAAAGCCGCTTGACAGCTTGCATTTTTATTTAAAATCCGATCAATAAGAAATCGAAATTCTTTCACTATTGTATCTTTTCCATCAGCTAAAGCGACGTATGTCAAACCCACAGGTTTTTCATCAGTTCCGCCGCTTGGTCCGGCAATTCCAGTGATGGCAAGGCCTAAATCTGAATCCAATTTTGAACGCACATTTTCAGCCATTTCGATTGCTGTTTCATAACTGACTGCGCCATGTTTATTTAACGTTTCAATCGCAACACCTAGATTATTTTCTTTCACAGAATTGCTGTAAGAAATAATTCCCCCAAGATAATAGTCAGAGCTGCCTGACACATTTGTTAATCTATGTCCAACAAGTCCACCGGTACATGATTCCGCCGTAGATAGCGATAGATTATTAGCATTTAATAATTGTCCTACTATCTCTTCTAATTGATCATGATCATGACCATAAATATATTTTTCTGCATGTAGGTTAATTTCATTTACCGTTTGGTTAACTGCATCTTTATCTGCGCTGGAGACACGTATATCCACTCCTGTAAATTGGGGTAAAAATGCGATTTTAATTTCATCTGCTAATGCATCAACAATATTTCCTATTTTTTCAGCCAATCCAGATTCCATAATACCAGTCGTTCTTATTGTTCGCACTGTCAATCCACCAGCGCTTTGATCTGCAATCCATGGCAGCACAGTTGATTCCATCATTGCCTTCATCTCTCTTGGGACTCCCGGTAATATAAAAAGATCTCTGCCATCCACATGAAAATGCAGACCTCTAGCAGATCCTATTGGATTTGGAATAATAGTGCCTTTTTCAGGTTTCATTGCCTGATTACGATTTATTTCAGGCAGTTTGAGATTGCGCTTTGCAAGTTTGTCCTGAAGATATAGCCAATATTCTTCATCAAAAACGGGTGTATCGTTCGCATATTCATAAAGTGCATGCGCAGTCACATCATCGTGAGTAGGCCCTAGTCCACCTGTAATGATAACAGAATTAATATCTTTTGGTATTTGATTTAATGAGTCATGTATCTCTTCTTTGGAATCACCGATAGTTTGATGCCAGTAAATATTTCCGCCAGTTTGAATGACATGATTCCCAATCCACGCCGCATTTGTATTGACTGTAAAGCCCGCCAATAATTCATTACCAATTGTAATTAAAGCGATGTTCATAGTATATAAATATAAAGGTTTATTAAACCAAAGGTGATCAATCCTGCGGCAATATCATCTAACATAACTCCCCAGCCTTGCGGCAATTTTTCCAGTTGATTGATGGGGAACGGTTTTGCTATATCCAAGATCCTGAATATTATAAATGACGCAATAGCAAACCCGATTGAATGCGGCAATCCGATCAAGGCCAGCCATTGACCGGCAAGCTCATCAATAACCACTTCTGACGGATCATCCTTACCAGTATCTTTAATGACTTGATTCGATGTAAAAACACCCATAATAAATGTAATGAACGCAATTAATAATAAATTAAAAGGTGATATATCAGTCATTAAAAAATACCACACCAGAACAGCAAACATACTGCACCATGTTCCGGGAGCGAGCGGTAAATATCCGATCCGGAAAACAGTCGCAATCCAGTTGGAAACAATGCTCAATGGTGAATTATGATAAATATTGGCGGATTGCAGAGCGATTATCGTAAATATATGCTATTCCTGTAAAAACAGTAAATACTGTGATCAACAGTGTTAAATAGTAAATCAATTCATATTCGCGGATTAATTGAATATAATCTACAGACCAGTCAAAAGGCAGGCGCGCAGAGCCAAGATAAAGCAGGATGGTTACAATTATCATAACTTGAAATGAAGTCTTTGCTTTTGCGATTTTACTGGTGACCAAGTGGTAACCCTTCTGGTTCATAACTACACGCAAACCGGTAATAAATAAATCTCTGAACACAATCAATCCCACCATCCAAAACGGTATGATTTCCAGGACTGCAAAGGAAATCAGCGCCGAGAGAATGAGTATCTTATCAGCCAGGGGATCTAAAAAACGTCCTTGTTCTGTTATTTGATCATGTTTGCGGGCAAAATAACCGTCCAAAGCATCTGTGATAGATGCTACAAAAAACACCATGAGCGCCCATAGTTTTGCGTAGGGATAATCGTAAAATAGAAAAATTATGAAAACAGGAGTTAATGCGATTCGGAGGAGAGTCAATGAATTAGGAATATTCAATTTCATAGTGTAACACGTCCTTCTAATGATCTTATTAATGTTGCTTCATCAATATATTCTAGTGCTCCACCCACAGGAAGTCCGCGAGCCAACTTACTGGATTTGATTCCTTTTTCTTTCAAGAGTTTACTGATATAAAGAGCAGTTGCCTCGCCTTCAATGCTGGGGTTTGTGGCTAAAATGACTTCCATGTCTTTAGTGACACGGTTCATAAGTTTGTCTATAGTTAAATCATCGGGCCCAATACCGTCTAATGGTGACAAAACTCCACCAAGAACGTGGTATTTTCCACGATAGCTGTTTGTTTTTTCAAACGCATAAATGTCACTGGATTCTTCCACAATACACAATAACTCTTCACTTCGTTTTGAGTCGGTACATATTACACATGGATCATCAACTGTAATCCCGCCACAGATAGTACAAATTAAAATTTTTGATTTAACGTCCATAACTGCTTGAGCTAATTGTACTGCCTGCTCCTTATTAGATTTTAAAACATGAAAAGCCATGCGTTGGGCAGTTTTTTTGCCAATACCAGGAAATTTGGCAAAGGATTCAATCAATTTTTCTATTGTTGGTGGAACAAACCCCATTACATTCCCGGGATAATTAATCCGCCTAGCATATTGCCGGCGACTGCATTCATATGTGATTGAGCTTCATCCTGTGCTTTACGAAGCGTTTTATTTACAGTTGTTACAATTACATCTTCCAGAACTTCCTTATCTTCCTGAATCGCCTGGGCCTGTTTTAACATTTTACACATATTACCTTTATTGAACATGAGTGTTCTTTATCTTAAAATTTCTCCATCAAAAACTTCAATTATACGATTGACTATCGGATCACCTTTAGTTATAATTCCGGGAGCATCCGGCATTTCGTGCTTGATCTCTTCATGAATATCTTCATTAAATAAAAAAGCTATTCGAATATTCTGATCAAATATTTCTGCAAATGTATTTTCAATTAGTTGTCGATTACGCTCGAGACGGTCCAAACTGAAACGTGGTTGATCCACGACAGCCACATCAAGTTTTTTGTTATTTAATGCCATAGGCAACGTATGTTCCAACACCATAGCAATTGATGTTTTTATACTACCAATTTTTGTAATTATTTGGTGCCAATTTGTCTTGATCGTTTTTAAATCTAGTACCTCCTTTACTTTATTCTTTTTTTCAGGATTAGTTGTTTCTTTTTTTATTGGTGCTGCTTTTTTTTCAACTTTCTTATCATCTGTTATATTTTGTGATGAAACAGATGTAGGTATTTTCTCTATCACTTCAGGAATCTCGTATTTAACTGGTTTGGATTCAGCAATGTTTTGCGTAGGGTTATTCAATATGTTTTCTATTGATACAGACAGATCCATCTCCAGCATTTTAAGCAGATTCATTTCCAAAAGAATTTGTGGTTGAGCTGCTCGGCGTAATGTTGGTTCAAGCTTACTGAAAACTTGAGAAAATCGCATAAGATCACGACGTTCCCAATGTTTAGCTTCAGCTGTATAACGTTCCTGAAGTTCTGGATTGACATCTAAAGATGATTCAGCACCTTGTACAGTACCGATCAGTAAATTGCGTAAATGCTGATTTAATCCATTGACAACATCTTCCAAAGGTGTTCCCAAAGAACGAATATGTTTGAGAACCTGGACCAAGTTTTCGGCATTCTTCTCCTTTATAGCTGTGGTTAAGTTAAAATACAAGTCATATGGGATAAGTCCTAAAATGCTGGAAATTTTTTCAAATTCAATTTTTTCACCAGCAAAGGAAATTACTTGATCCAATATACTTAATGCATCGCGCATACTGCCATCGGCTTTTCGGCTGATGGCTGATAAGGATTCACTATCATATGTGATCTTTTCTTCGTCCAAAATGTATTTCATGCGATCTGAAATAATCGTTGAGCTTATGCGGTTAAAATCAAAGCGCTGACAGCGGGATATGATTGTTGCCGGCATTTTATGGATATCCGTTGTACACATGATAAACTTGCCATGGGGCGGCGGTTCTTCTAATGTACGTAATAAAGCATTGAATGCCTGTGTAGTCAACATGTGTACTTCATCAATTATATAGACCTTATAATTAGCATTCATAGGCGAAAACTTAATATTTTTCCGCAGATTTCGAATTTCATCAATGCCGCGGTTCGATGCGCCATCAATCTCCAAAACATCCATATTGCGGCTTTCCGTGATCTCTCGGCAGTTTGAACATGAGTTGCATGGTTCATGATCAACAGGGTTTTGACAATTCAGCCCTTTAGCCATGAGTCTGGCCATTGTTGTTTTACCTATGCCTCTTGGACCGGTAAACACATATCCCTGGGCAATGCGATCTTTTGCAAACGCATTTATCAATGTTTGCGTTACATGATCCTGACCTACAACATCGTTGAAGGTCTGTGGACGCCATTTTAATGAAAGTACTTGATACGACATGGTTTCAAATTTTCGATGGCCGTGCACCATAGTTTGACCCATCTGGAAACAACATCCAAGCAGCAGTTAACTCCATTTCAGAGATCCACCGGCACATGAAAACGTCACCTACCGCTGCTCCCTTCCGGGCCTGACGGGATTAAGTGGGCAGCCATTGCGATGGGTTGAAATATCAACATCACTTACACCTTTTCTGTAGCACAGCATGAGCCGCACTATGGCTATTGATCCTGCTTTAGCGGTTTGCAGGTTACAGGGCACCGCTACCTCCCCATCTAGCACGACCACATTTTCAAAAAAATATCTACATACTATCGGTTGTAGATAAGTGGAGCCGATCGGGATCGAACCGACGGCCTCAGCATTGCGAACGCTGCGCTCTCCCAACTGAGCTACGGCCCCAAATTTAGACTATGAATTTAACGGAGGTTTATGACGTCAGGCAATCTGACAATAAGATATAATAGAGAATAATTTGTTATTAGTGGAATGTTTATTATTTTTCTTTTTTCTTCCTTTTGAAAAAACCAAATTTCTTCTTTTTAGGTTTCTTCTCTGATTTTTCTTCAGTCTTTGCTTTTCCCTTTGGCTTTTCTTCTAAAGATTTTTCCTTGGTTTCTAACCGTTTTTCCCAAGAACTTGATTCTAAATCTTGAGATTCTTCCGGACCAGCTGATTCAGCAAGCTGTTCTTCATTACGATGTTCCCATAATTTTTTAAGTTCATCACGTCGATCTTCAGAATTGGCCTTTAAATCTGCTAAAATTTCAGCTGATTCGTTATGGAATTCATTAAGTGTCTTTTCTAAACGCTCGGCAAGTTCCTTTTGCATGGGTTCACCATGTCCTTCGCCAACTTTTTCAAGTAAAGCGTCAACTTTCTCTTTCACAAATTGTTCTTCGGCAGTTAATTCTTTTTCCTGTTCGCGTTCTTCAGCCATTAAGCCTCCTAATCACTCCTTTAATCTATCCATCTCTTCTGATGTTAGTGCAAAATATGTCTTGGGAGAAGTTAACACATTAAATGTTTGAAAAACTTCACTTCCTGCCAATAATCCTGCCATGGCTCCTAAAAATCGATAATGCCAGACGCTGTCAATATATGGTCGTGTTTGTTCATTCCAACCTTCCGCAAGGGTTAATCCGGCTAACGCTGAAAAAGCATATAACGGAAATTTCCAGCTACTTCTATTATTAATTGATTCCCTATACGAGATAGACTCCATATTCCAAATTGGAATATTTTCCAACGAAAACGGTGTTTGAATGGTTATCATTTTATCACTATATGTTTTCAGGGTTCCGCGGATTCTCCGACCGCTGCGGTGATGGATAGTCACAAATTGATCTTCTTCAATTCCTTCCAAAATATCATCTGTTTGTAAATAGGTTAAATTCTCATGTACCAGTTTTCTGTCTTCAGCAGTTATGTGCGGTTGCAGATCCACCATTTCTTTAATTTTCAGAAACTCCATCATTGTATATTTTCGTTTTGAGGTTTTCTGTTGGGAGTACTGTACATATGTGATTCTAGCGATGACTGTTTTAGGACTCATTTCATAAAATTGAGCACTCTCAAAACCGTCAATATCAGTATAGACGTTATAAAATAAATTTTCTTCAGCGTCTAGCGTTAAGCCGACTTTTTGGCTTAAGGGGATAATCTCACCATTCTGTGCTTGAATTACAGCTAATAAACAGAAAAGTGTAATGAGTTTAGTTATTTTCGATAAGATCGATAATCTCACCATCATCAGGGAAACGATCGAGTTCCTTTTTTGAATAGATCAAATTGTTATTATTAGTCACTTCAAAAACACCTCCACCAGATGGCAACAGTGTTAAGCTGACAACATTTGTTCCGTATTTCTCCAAGAGTTCGCTGGCCAGACCGGCCGCCCGTGGTAAATAGTTTCAAACGTTGCAGTATTCTATTGTTATCTTCATTGTAAGTCCATAAAGTTTGAAAACCAGATAATTGCCACAACAATCATTCCTGCAGCGAGCGTGAACAAAATCAGCGCTGCTTTTTTAAATGTACTTGCGCTGGCATCATAGCGATAAACTGTTTTATCACCTTCCTCAATCGTTACCTTGCCCATTAGAAGTCAAAGGCTGTCTCGATTGTGGTTTGTTTAACAGGCTCAATCATTCCAGTTCCATCATCACGATAGAATTGACGGAAGTCCCAGATCACACTCACACCTTTACTGACTTCATATCCCAGTCTATAACCTAAAACTGTATTTAACGAAGGATTATCAAAGTCAAATGGATTTGAATCATTATTACGCTGGTAATAGGCTGTAGCAACGCTCAATTTTGGGATTTTTTCCGGATTCAGATTCAAAGCCGCTACGAAACTTTTCACCGTATCTGTTGCTGAAGTCATGTTAGCATAAGAACCACTTATGCTTGCAAATCCAAAAAGATCAGCACTTAAAGCACCGTACATACCGCTTAAATTCTCATTCATCGATGAATCAGCAAACAACAACATATCTTTCGTGAAAATGTATGTCTGATCGCCAGAATAA
>PAWC01000053.1 GCA_002713385.1 Fidelibacterota bacterium | reverse complement strand
CCAGGCTTCAGGTGCATCGATGTCTGCATCAGGCGTACCCCCGTTCTGACCGGTGTTATGCTTGTCCCATTGCCCGGAAAATTCATTATCATCCGGAAAGGTCTGGCGCGGAGTGACTTTATGATCCAGTTGAGCTTTTTCCACCCAGGGATTGTTGCGCAATTCTTCCACTGCCATGTGCTCTGTTAATTGATCATCCAGGATGCGGATCTTGTAGATGCCAAGACGCTTAACGACTGTTTTTTCAATGGCATATTTGGAGGCATTAAGAACCGTTCTGAATTCTCCCTTATTGACACCTTGATCCAATTTCACCAACACATAATTGGCATCATAGTCCTGGGCGCAAAGTCCCGTCATTAATATCAGTATTGCGATTCGTTTTAGCATTACAGTATAGAATTTAAGTTTTATTGGGTATTCAGCAGTGTGATTTGGCACTCACACAAGAAACGACTGTCATCGAGTATTTACTTAACAAAGGACTTTGCTTTTTGGATAACCAATTTGGCGACCTTTTCAGGAATACCTGTTTTTTCAGAAATGAGCTGATGATCAGCATTAGCTATCGATTCTGTTGACTCAAATGACATTAGTAATATGTTGACCCGTTTTGAACCCATACCTGCAATCTCATTGAAGGCGGATTCCAAAGATAGTTTTCGTTTACTACGCTGAAACGTAATGGCAAAACGGTGTGCTTCATCCCTTATCCTGCGTAGTAAGATCAACCCCGGAGATTGCTTATGGATGGATTGGGGTTCGGAAATGCCCGGAACAAAAACCTCCTCCAATCTTTTAGCCAGACCTACGATGGGAATATAGTCGAGTCCAAGTTCCCGAAGTGCAGACACAGCCATGCTTAATTGTCCCTTGCCGCCATCGATCAGGATCAGGTCCGGAAGGCTACCCTTCTCCTTTTTCACGCGCAAATAACGGCGGTGCACCACTTCCCGCATGGCAGCAAAATCATCAATACCATCCACTGTCTTGATCTTGAATCTCCTGTATTCAGACTTCTTGGGCTTGGCATCTAAAAAACATACCATGGATGCCACCGTATTTGTACCGCCTAAATGGGAGATATCGAATGCTTCAATTCGTCTGGGCGGTGCTTTTAATTGCAGGTCATCCTGGAGCTGATTTACCATTTTCGGAACCAATTCCCGTCGTTTCTTGCGGTTTATGAGCCATTCTCCTAATAGGAGTTTTGCGTTTTGATATGATAAACGTACTTCCTTGGCTTTTTCACCGCGTTGTGGTTGTCGAATAATTACTTTACTGCCTTTTTTCTCCGTAAGCCATTCCTCCAGATCATCCTGCTCATCCGGTAAAGTGACTACAGTAATTTCTTTAGGCAGAAAATCAGTATCCATATAAAAGCGTGAGATCACTGAAGCAAATATCGCCGATTCATCTACATCCAGGTTTTGTAATGAAATCTTTTCTCTTCCAAATATGCGTCCATTTCTAACACGAAGTACCGTCATTACACCAATGTCATCTTTTCTGGCTAATGCAAAAATATCTCGATCATCAAAATCTGCAGCCACCTTTCTTTGGCGTTCTTTAAAACGCCTTATTGAATTGTACTGGTCACGATACATGGCTGCATCTTCATATCTTAAATCAGCGGCCGCAATATCCATTTGTTTACGAACATAATCTTCCGTCTCTTTAGTCCTACCCTGTAAAAATTTGATGACACGTTCGATCATGGCATTATAATGATCTCTACTCACTATACCCTCACATGGTCCTTCGCATTTCTTGATATGATAATCCAGACACAGCTTCACTTTTTTGGCCACGACAGTTTGATCATCCATATAATAACTGCAGCTGCGAACCGGAAAGATCTTGTGCAGAGCCTTCAGGGAATAACGAAGGTTTTTCACATCTGTATATGGACCGAAATACTTGGAACCGTCTTTTTCAATTTTGCGCGTGAGCAGTACCTGTGGATACGGTTCATTGGTAATACGAATAAATGGAAATGATTTATCATCTTTTAGATCTACGTTATATTTGGGTTGAACCTCTTTGATCATATTGGCTTCTGTGAGCAACGCCTCTACGTTACTGCGCACAATGATCCATTCCACATTCGCGATACGCTTTATCATGGATTGATTTTTTGGCGTCTGGTATTTATTTTTCTGAAAATATGATCGTACACGGATACGCAAATTCTTGGCTTTACCAATGTATATGATATCTCCATTCTTATTCTTGAACTGGTAAACACCGGGTTTGGTGGGAATATTTTTTAGTTTATCTTGAAAAGAACGCATGATATGAATAAGTAAAAATAATGATGATAAACTATTTAATTAACACCCCTTTTACAACTTCCACGTTTTCATCTAATTGAAACTGAATGGTTCATCAGTTTTTGTTTTTACAGCCAGCATGCTTAATTGCAGGATCTTGACCTGTTTACTTTTTTGTAACCAGATTGTTGATACAAATACTAAAAACATAGAATAAACAAATTTTTCTCATTTATATTGCTGCATCGCTTCAACAAGGGACTCCACTCCCTCCATCGGCATAGCATTATAGATCGACGCTCTGAAGCCTCCTACAGAACGGTGGCCTTTTAAAGTAACAAGTCCACGATCAGCACAATAATCCAGGAAATGCTTTTCGTCTCCGCTTTCAGCAAACACAAAGGGTACATTCATTAAAGATTGATCTTTTTCTGCTACTGGACTTTTGAATAAGGGATTGCGCTCAATTTCCTCATAAAGCAGTTTTGCCTTGGTTTTATTCTGTTCATGCATAGCATCCACCCCGCCTAACGCCTTCAGCCATTGCAACGTTCTATTCACAACATATATTGCAAATACCGGTGGTGTATTGTACATAGAATCCTTATCAGCATGAACGGCAAAATCCAGCATGGTGGATAAATCTCTTTCTGAACGACCAATCAGGTCTTTCCGCACGATCACCATTGTTACTCCAGCTGGNCCCATATTTTTCTGGGCACCGGCGTAAATGATACCAAATTTGCTCACATCTACTGGTCTACTGAAAATATCTGAACTCATATCCCCCACTAAAAATCCGTTAGCATCTGGAAATTCTTGCCATTGTGTGCCAAAAATAGTATTGTTAGTTGTAATGTGTAGATAAACCTGATCAGGACTTTGTTCAAAATCTTTGGGNATATGATTGTGAACCGATGCTTTCGATGAGCAGACAACCTGCACATTTCCAAAATGACGGGCTTCCCTGATGGCTTTTGCGGACCATGCTCCAGTATCTGTATAATCAGCTGTTTCTCCGTCTTTTAATATATTCATAGGTATCATGGAGAACTGCAGGCTGGCTCCACCCTGTAGAAAAAGTATTTTATAATAATCCGGCACATTAAGTAAATGGCGTACAAGTTGACGTGTTTCTAACACCATGTTTACAATAGGCGCAGAACGGTGACTCATTTCAAGGATGCTCATGCCGTAACCATTAAAATCAACGGCTGCGGCTGCAGCTTGTTTTAAAACATCATCTGGTAATACTGCCGGTCCGGCGCTGAAATTGAATTTTTTCTGCATTATGAAGGATAGAAAATACTTGTCATTTACACTATAGTATAAAACAAAAATGCCCCGCTAATGCGAGGCATTTTTAGGATATAGTTCAAACTATTAAACTTAAGGTCTTACAATACGGTACGGCAGAGACCACACAGCTGTATTGTAACCACCGTCACTGATAAATAATGTAGCATTATCGATCAATTCATAGTGCATATTAAAAACTCGTCTCTGTTGCTCTGGNCCAATATTGTGAGCACGCCAGAGTTTCGTAAATATGTTGTCATCTGCAGTTGCATCATAAAACAATCCAGAATCATGCATACGCCGGCGAGCACGTTCACCATGGCCCCGGCCATAATGCATGGCCACTTTTTCGCCGCTGTCCCATTCACCCATATCGAATACAGGATCATCATTTTCCACAGTTAACTCAATACGCAGTGTATCACCTGGGTTAAACAAAGGAAGATCATTCCTGGGAATAAATACTTCACTCGCATTATCGGAAGAATAGTTGAACAATGCATCACTGCCCGCTGCTGTATAAAAGGATAGATCAGTGATCCTTACTTTGTCACCACCGCCACCGATACCAATGGTAATACCTTCAATCCTCCAGGGACGGTTACTGCTGCTGTCCGTGCGCACAAAACGAATTCGTCTTTCGAACTCTTCTGAAAATACCTTGACGAATGAATCCACCATGGTATGATTGGAATCATAAGCTACTACATAAAAGTTGCCGCTCATGGAACGGTACATATCTGCGTAAGCTGTATCATCCTGAACATCAAACGTAAATGTCCGACCCCAGTCTGTAACATGTCTTCCAAAACGCAGCCTGTAACCCGCATTTGGCCACAGCGTATCTGCCAAAACTTTCAATCCACCATCGGTGTCTAAACCATCTGAGTATTCTTCATCAAAAGCCCCTTCTGTATCCAATACATCCAGACTTAAAACGATATCATTTTCTATCAACTTCATGAGTTGTGAAATATCATCATTTTCCTGATCTTTAACGTCAGCACATGACATCCACAGCATACTGATTACTACAATAATTGGTATATATCTCTTCACTTTATTCCTCTTGATCTTTTTCTGTTTAACAATTTACCAGCGGTCTCTTTTCTGACGACGCTGGCGTGATTTTTTATGTTCCTTGATATTTTCTTTTGCTTCTCTGCGCATTTTATCCGGGGCCAACATCAACTTTGCCCTTTGAGATGTAGTAAGTACTCCTTCAAGGCTTTCTATAAAATCAACCCGAGAACTGATTTTACTGGCTTCGATTTTCTGAAATGCTTTTATGGCAGCGGCAAGGTCTTCATCCGAAACATCTTTACCATCTTTTAAAGATTCATGTATTGACTTTAAAGACTTTCTTTGTTCTTCACGCAATTTATCCACAGCATCCTGGTGTGTTCTGAATTTGGGAAAAAATTTCTCAGCTTGATTTTCAGTTAATTCCAGTTCTTCGGTCATTTTCCAGACTCCCATTGCTTTCCTAGATTGACTGTCTCCACTTTTATGATCAGGCTGCGCTGATACAGTCATCAATGGAAGAGCTAAAATGAGTGTTACCAATAACTGTCTCATAATTTGATCTCCTTTGTGTTGAATGCATATTCATATTCTTCTTCAAAAAATTCTAATACGTCCCAAACATCATCCTCATCCAATAAATAAAGGGCCATATCTGCAACATAAAGATCATAGTCACTCGAATCAATTTCACTGAAATAATCATAATTGTCCTCATAGCTATAATATACTTCATCACCCATGTCAAAAATTGAATCGTTCAATTGCGCATATGAGGCCCAACCAAAGATAAGCAGCAATACGGCAGTCGCCATGCTGCTTTGAAACCTTGCCTGCTGCAACTCTAATTTATGCTGCGTAGCATGCAACCTACCGATGAATTGTGTTTCATCGATGGCAGCATTGTCAATATTTAATGCGTTTTGTAATTGGTCTTCAAAGTTCATAAATATCTTTCAACCATTCACGGAGTTTGTTGATGCCATGATGATAATTCACTTTTGCCGAACCTTCGGTCATGTTTAGCATTAAACCAATNTCTTTAAAGGGTAATTGTTGATTCAAACGCAGCATGACCACATTCCGTTGTTTTGAAGGGAGTTTGGCCACATGGGCCCAAATTTCTGATTTGCTAATAGGTGTGTTTTCATTGGAATATGATTGTTCTGGCATCTGGTCAAGGTGTAAAAAATTCCGCCATTTATTCCGTGTGAGATAAGAATTGGCAGTGTTGACTTTTGCTCTATATAAATATGTGGTGAATTCAGCTTCGAATCGAAATCCTTTAAGTCCTTTGAAACATTTGATAAAAACAGTTTGCGCCAGGTCTTCCGCATCCATCTCATCCGCAGTAATTTTGAGAAAAAAGCGGTAAACAGAATCCAAATGGCGTTTAACCAATTCATCAAATGCGGATTGGTCNTCTTTTTGAAACTGCCGTATGAGTTCATGATCTGTTTTCATTCATTTGTACCGTAAGACACAATAGTTGCCGGAAAGGTTAAAAAATATTTTTATACCCTAAAACATAAACTTGTTCCGTGTAAGACGATTTCAAATNCACTAATTTTGTCCATGCTTGACATCACACCTAACGAACAACAGCGTAAAGCTATTGATCATCCTCCGGGTCCGTTGATGATCCTAGCCGGCGCCGGAACGGGCAAAACATTCACACTCCTGCACCGCATTCGTCATCTTATTACGTCCAACTTGATCGAGCCAGATCATGTACTATTATTAACATTCACTGAAAAAGCCACCGCAGAAGCAAGGCAAACAATTTTTGACATTCTTGGAGACAAGGCTGAATCCATTTTCGTCGGCACCTTTCACAGTTTTTGTCATGCTATCATGCGCCGCTACGGTCCTGCAGAACGAGTTGATGATGTTCTCTGGCAGGAAAGCGACATCCTCTTTTATCTCATCAATCACTTTGATGATATGGATTTCATTCAGTCCCGCACTTTTGCCGATAATCCAGTCAAGGCTATCCGCGAATCCTTCATCCCCTTTTTCAACAGGGTCAGCGATGAATTGATCTCTCCTGCTGAATTGGAATCCAAACTCAAAAATATGAAAAATTCACAGGACTGGTTTGAAAATAATTTCCCCGGAATACATCCAAAAAATACGCGCTTTGACGATGTTGCATTTCAGCTCTATGATCTTCTGCNGGCCTACTCATTTTTCCAAAAAGCTAAAGNGGACCATAATGCCTTGGATTTTGGCGATATGATCCTNGGATGTTACGAAGTACTGAAAAACGATGTATCCGTTCTTAAGCAAGTCAGGGATGAATTTCGGCATATTTTTATTGACGAATACCAAGACAATAATTATGCCCTGAATAAAATTGTGAATTTGATTGCAGAAAAAGATTCCAGTATTACTGTTGTGGGGGATGAAGACCAGTGCATCTATTCCTTCCGCGGGGCGAATTATTACAATATTTCCGACTTTAGGAACCGATATGAATCCCACCCGGATTATGCTGAAATCCCCCTGGTGGAAAACAGGCGGTCCACCCAGGAAATCCTTGACCTTGCCAATGCCGCCATCAGCCACAATTCTGACAGAACTCCTAAAATACTGACCTGCATACCCAATGATACGCAACCCGGCCCGAAACCAAAGTGGATCCAGGCGGATAAACAGGAAACACTGGTGGCACTGCCGGAGTTGATCCATTCGCTCATTAATAACGGAAAAGCACTTTACGGCGATATTGGTGTTATTTGCCGCGGCTGGGGGAATGTAACCGCTGCCGCCGATGCTTTGCAAAAATCCGCAATCCCGGTAGATATCCACATTGAGAAATTTTTCGATGTGCCTATCGTAAAAGATGTACTGGCGTGGGGACATTTGATATGTAAAGATGATCAGGCAAACATCGCCCTGTATCGAATTTTGAGGGAACGCTTGGACGATAACTGGACAAGTGAATTTTTTCAATCCATGGTCAGAACATCCATTGAAGAAAAACTGGACCAATTAACTAAACGAATCACAGAATCATCTGAAATTGGTACAGTATTGAATTCGATTGCATCCCTTCAAAAATCTCTGGATAAAAAACTGAAGGCAGACGAAATGGTTTGGCAGATTCTGAACATTTTGAAAGCATCGCAATTGGTAACAGACATGCGCACACTGTATAGATATGCCCAGAGGCTCAACCTTGCCAATGCGGGCGAAATCCTCAATCTTGCTGAACAATTCGTGAATAAAGATCCAGTTTCCTCATTGAGCGACTGGCTCGAATTTATGGATGTGATGGCCCTGGCCTCCGATCAGAACGCCGCCCAGCCAAAACTCGAGAGCGGGAACCTTGCAGTTCAGGTTATGTCCATCCATCAGAGTAAAGGGCTGCAGTTTCAAGTGGTTATTATACCATTTCTTTACAGCGGAAGTTTTCCATCCAGCCTGAAAAAACACCCAACCATTGACCGCCTGCCAAACTCGTGGATGGCGTGGGAACAGGGTGCTGATACGACTTTCCGGACACTTCACGAGCGGGAAGAAAGACGCGTATTTTATGTCGGTATCACCCGAGCAGAAAAATATCTTTATTTATACGGACCAACCAAAAGACAGTCCATGTTTACAAAAGAACTGGAAGACATTAAACCTCAAACCATGGAGATTGAGACCATGAATACACATGAAGAAAAAACAGTATCCTTGAGTGCAAGGCGGCAACGGTTATTGGCGGATTTGAACCGGGAAATTGCCGCAAACCAAATGGACAATGCGCGAAAAATCCTAAATGAAATGGAACAGAGCAGCAGCCTACCCGAGCCGAACGGAGCGGGATCACAGCCAGGAGATCATGCCATCCTGCACCTCTCTTCAACCAAAATTGACACTTACAATTCCTGTCCGCTGAAATACAGGCTCAAATACATCGATAAGGTACCTGAGCGAAAAACGCGCGCCACCGGTGAGTTCGGTTCCATTATGCACAGCATATTGGAAGAATTTCATGGACTAGAAGCAGAAGACCAAACCGAGCAAGTGCTATTTGATCTTCTGGAAAAACACTGGCGGGAGGAAGCCTTTGAGTACCGCCAGCGCGGTGAGGAATTCCGCAAGCAAGGTAAAGAATTATTATCCGATTATTTCCGGTTTGTTCAGGAAAATCCGCCCACTGTATTGGGCCGGGAAGCATCCTTTGCTTATACGATGGATGATATCAATGTAAAAATATCCGGGAAAATTGACCGCATTGATGATAACGGTGATAGTCTTGGGATCGTGGATTACAAACCCAGCCGTAAAAAAGAGAAAGCGGATAAGAATATCCAGATGGCGCTGTACACCGAAGCCCTGCTGAACAATGCCGTGCAGGGCATAAGCGGCGAACCCGGTGAGGCCAGCCTCCACTTTTTACGCTTTGGAGAGGATCCCCTTTCATCCCACGAGTTTTCTGAAAAGGAATTGGATGTTTACCGAGATAAGATCAGGGATGTGGCGGATGGCATCCGCTCGGGATCATTTGATACAAAAAAGAGTGACTTTAACTGTCAATACTGTGATTACAAGGATTTTCTCTGTCCGGCGTGGGAAGAAGGTTAGACGTGAGTGGTAGCTGGAGAGCGGATTTGGTAATTATAACTGTTAACCAATTACAATTCATAACTTACCAATTAATCTTTAAACAATGAAAACTGCATAGTCCCAGAAAAATTTGTTCCTTCGATTTGAATATTACTGGGATGAAATTTTGTATCATTTGATAAGGAATCTGTTGCTGTATAGGTCAAATTTCCTGTGATTTGAAACCAGGCATATGTTGTATCACTGGCATTAATCATAAAAATTCGAGAGGTGTCACTCCCCGACCAGTTGGTAACTATTAATGATGTCGTCAATACAGTGTTGGAATCCGGTTTCATCGATAACGTATATTCTTCTTCAAAGAAATAATTATTACCCTTTAGGTTAAACGTAAATACCTCTGTAGTATTGACCACTGCTGGTAAATCCTCGATCAAGCCGTCCTCCGGTTCCTCCGGTCCAACACAATTCCACCCAACCAATAAACCGGTTATCAATAATAAACAACCAATTTTATTCATTCTCATCCTCAATCTGTTTTACATCTTCNCTCTGTCCCATTTCCAGTTCTGTAATTTTGTCCATGGGCTTTTCAAGTGCATTTCGTCGCGGCCCTGTTAATGATTCATAATGCGTAGATACAGTTCCAAGTGTTTTACCCAGAGNATCAAGTTTTTCAGTGAATTTATCCCATTGTTCACGAAATGTGATTACCAGTTTCTGCACTTCACCTGCTTTTTCTTCCATATGAAAATTCGATACTGCCTGTCGAATCAAAGAAAGAATTGCATACAGTGTTACCGGAGAACAGAGCAGAATTTTCTTCCCCAATGAAAAATCGATCAGATCATGATCTTCTTGGTTTAAAAAGGAATAAATACTCTCATTGGGAATAAACATCAATACATAATCCACCGTACCGGCATTGGGATCAATATATGACCGACCAGAAATTTCTTTTACATGATTGCGTACATCTTTCAAAAATGCCTTTTTCTCGGCTTCCTGTTCTGTTTCATTTTCTGAAGCAAGGAAATTTTCATAATGGCTCAACGGAAATTTCACATCCATGTTAATGTGTTTTCCGTCCGGGAGATTAAATTTGAAATCCGGGCGATCAGATCCTTCCTGGGACTGCTTTTCGTAGTTGATCCCTTCTGTGAGGCCAATAAATGAAAGGATGTCTTCCACCATGCGTTCGCCCCATTGCCCCCGGGCTTGTGAACTGGAAAGAATCTGCCGTAATTGGGTTGTGGTATCCGCCAGTTCAGTGATGCCTTTTTTGGATTCTACCATCTGGCCTGTCAGCTCTGTGGTTTGCTTGTTCAACCCTTTTAACTGTTTTTTCATTTCCTCCAGACTGGAATCAATTAGTTTTTTCTTTTCATCCAGTTGCGCATCGCTACTTTTCATGAGATCACCAAATTTGCTTTCGGCAATTTTTATGAATGTCTCAATATTCTGATCCAGTGCTTCTTTGGAAAGATTACCAAAGGCATCTTTCAGCTGCTGTTGATCCGGTGCATTATTGCGCTTTAACAGTAGCATAATAACTGCACCAAGGGCAATGCCGATGACCAATAATAGAATTCCTGTAGAAAAAGACATGGTATAAATTAAGTTAATATTGTGATTGGTAACTGGTCACCAATTAAACACCAAATGCATCCAAAACCAGCCGGATCACATTCCCCGTTGCTCCTGCTTTGGGTCCGTATGGTTTTTCTTTTTCACCCCATGCAGTCCCCGCTATGTCGAAATGGCACCAGGGAATATCTTCTCCCACAAATTCTTTAAGGAATGCTCCACCTGCAATTGTACCTGCCTGCCTAGGTGCACCAATATTTTTTACATCGGCAATCTTGGATTGCACCTGTTCGCAATATTCTTCCCAGAGGGGAAATTCCCAAACCTTCTCTCCTGTTTTTTTTGAGGACTTTTTCACTTTCTCAATTAGTTTTTCATCGGTACCCATGATTCCTGTAGCTATATGACCTAAAGCAACGAGAACAGCACCAGTTAAGGTGGCGAAATCAAAAATAAATGCCGGATCATAGTGCTTGCTGACATAACTCAAGGCATCGGCCAAAATGAGGCGTCCTTCCGCATCAGTATTCAGTACTTCGATTGTTTTACCGTTATACGCAGTTAGAATATCACCTGGTTTATAGGCCTTGGCACCGCTCAAATTTTCTGTAGAGGAAATAGCCCCCACAACATTGATCTTGGGTTTCAAGGCGGCAATGGCATACATGCAGCCTAAAACAACCGCCGATCCGCACATATCAAATTTCATTTCATCCATTTTTGCGGCGGGCTTGATGGAGATACCCCCTGAATCAAAGGTCAGTCCTTTTCCCACCAGGACTTTCGGCTTTACTGACTTTTTGGTGCCCCAATATTCCATGAGGATGAATTTGGGTGGCTCATCAGTTCCGGCTGCAACGCCCGCTAAAGCCCCCATACCCATTTCAGTGAATTTTTTTCGATCAAAGACTGAAACTTTCATTTTACCGCTGCGACCAATTTTTCTAGCTTCTTCAGCCAATCGCGTTGGTGTAGNCACATTTCCCGGATGATTGCCCAAATTACGGGCAAAACAGACACCATTAGCGATAATTGATCCTTTTTCCATACCAACCCTCGATCCGCCGGAAACAGTTACTTTATGCAGCTCAAACAGTTCATCTTTCTTTTTGGTCATATAATCATTGAACTGGTAGCTGCCCATGATGAGCCCTTCCGCCATTGCCTGACCAAAATCTGCCGTACCTTTACCACCGAAATTCTCGCATGCAACATGGTCATATTTTTTAGCGATGGCTTTTTTGGCCAACGTACCGCCAACCTTGCGCAGGCACTCTGTTTGAAAATCGTCAACTTTGCCTAAACCGATAACGATGACTGGACCATGTTTGCTGTAAAATGTAGTTGTTTCACAATGCTTACCATTAATGTCACCCCGCTCTTGTGCTTTACTGATCTGATCATCTAATAATGTATCAATGGCTTGACCTTGTTTAGTCAAGGAACCATTTTCAAATATGCCAACAGCCAGTACATCTGCTTTGATACTGTCCAATGTATCTTTTGTGTGTTTTAATATTGATAAATGAGCCATATACTCCTCGTTTTAATACNATTTAATATGAAATTTTAGCGACACGAAATTAGGTTGAATCCTGCACTGCTGCAATGGTATCCACCTTGCTTCAATCCTATCCATTTGAGTAAGGTTTAATACACATTATTGATTTATTGTAGACCAGCTAACATTTGCTGCGCCATAGTTGCATATCTACTTTTAGGATGGATAGCAATTACGTTATTATAAGCAGCTTGTGCTTTATCCATATCATTTTGTGGGTATTGATAATCCAAGGCATTTAAATATTGATTTTTTGCCGCCAATTCTGTATCACACCTTTTATACTGAATCACTTCTTCTCTTAAAGCAATAGCTTCTGTGAAATCACCTGCTTTATATGCAGCTTCCGCTCTATCAGACAGTAAATAGCTAGCCANTTTTAGTTTTGAGTACTCTACATATTTAAAACCNTCTGGATAGTTATCAANTACTTNTTGATATGCTTTTCTTGCTTCATCTGGTTTAAACTGATCATTCGCGTAATTCCAGCCGATATAATACTGTGCCTTGGAACTTAACTCTTCATTACAGCTCTCCATCTGAAGCATTTCTTCCAATATAGCCACTGATTCCACGTATTGCCCTGTTTTATATCTTACCTGTGAATCATCATACTTTTTCTGACAAATTGGAAGTGAATATTCCATTCTTGTATTCCAATCGCTTTTCAGAATGACCCTATCCTTTAATACGTTTTTTTTGTAAACAGATAACATATGCACACCATTTTCAATCTGCAGTTTAATTTTCTTATCCAACCATTCATGTTCATCATCCAAGACAAATTTCAATCCCTCTTCTTCAGTCATGAAATGCAGAACATTTAATCGGTTCATCCGAAATTCTACCTTCGCTCGTTTGGACGGCTGAATATCCAATGTTTTGACCAATGGAGCAAAATTCTCTTTCAATAACTTGAATTCATGTTCTCCAATAGACAAATCTAGTATTCCAATGGGAGTCATTCCACGGAGTTGACCATCAATGTATAATTCCGCTTCATCCGGTGTACTGAATATAAATAGCTTTACTCGTTTTGCATTGGGAATCGCATTTATACTGATCGAATCAAATTCTGATGAAATATTCCGTTCAGATCCACGTGTAGGATATTTTGCAAAGGGTAATCCTTCTACTAATCCTGCGACTCCAATTCCACCGCTATCCAGTCGAACTGAATCAGTAAATTCATCTGAAAGATGGATGAATTGCTTCTCATAAACATATGGAACCTTATGGAGCTGAAAAGGAGGTAAAATGATGTCATCTTTTTCTGTATATGAAAATGAGACCTCTTCCTGTTGAAGATCATCACCGATGGGCTTCAATACTGCCACATTCCCTTCTGGAGATGCATTTAGATGATTCTCAGCCACCATGAATTCCAACGTATCCCCAGGAAAGAACATTTTTTGGACAATTGGAGCATCCAGTGCTCCTTTATGAAAAATGGCAACAATGTATGCTTCTGGAGTGAAATTTCCTGTATCCACATTTCCCCGAATACGTTTTTCTGCAAACTCATAGCGAATAGAGACCTGTTCATTATCCTCTATAAGAATTAGTTCAGGATAAGTGGTTGTCTGGAAATAAGAACACCCCCAGAATTGGAGGTGTATTAAAATAAAGAATGCAATGAAAGAACGGTGTTTAATCAACAGTCTTTCCGTGGTGAAGTTTTTGAAGATTACCATTTTCGTCACGACAAACAGCGACCATAGTAATCAGTGCTGTACAAGCAAGTCGTCTTCCATACTTACGTCCTTCAGCATAGGCATCTACTTGAATTTGGAATGAACTTTTACCAGCCTTCACTACTGTACTTTCAAAGTTCACCCATTCCCCTTTATAGACCGCTTCTTTGAATTCAACTTTCTCAATGGCGCGGGTCACAGCTCCAACCGCCTTGGTTCCTTTTAAGAATCGATAAGTTACTTTCGCTGCTGCCAGATCCATCCAGGAGATCATCTGACCGCCAAAAAGAGTGCCCATAACATTAATATTATCTGGCATTACCAACTGGGAATATTTAGCTTTATACTTCATGTTTTACTTTAAGTATTATTATCTTTTAGTATTTTAATAGTAAAGCCCCGCATGTTACCCTCGAGAAAATTCTATTTCCCTGAAGAGCACGCCACACCTGCGGGGCTCATGGGATATTATAAGATAACAATATTTGCAATCAACACTTTTTTCTAAATAGAAAAACAATTGTTGTTTCTGTAAAATATTATGGTTTTAACCGTGATAAAATCTGTCAATCTCAGTCCTTCAAAGTGCAGTATTTTATAACCCAATTCAATCGTCATATTAAAACCGGGTGCATAATCCTGGTATTGAGAAATATCAAGGATCAAAACTCCTGTTAAATATGTTTTGAAAATTCTTTGGCAAGACGCTCGCCTTCATCAAAATCAACTTTGGACAGTAGGAAAGCACCGCTGATAAACAGTATCAAAATGGATAAAATCCCTAATCTTACGTTGCCTGTAGCAAGTGTCACCCAACCCATCATAATTGGACCTATCACGGCAGCGAATTTTCCCAGCATATTGTAAAAACCGAAGAATTCCGCTTCTTTACCTCGCGGGACCAATCTTGTGAAAAGACTGCGGCTTAAGGCTTGCACGCCACCCTGAAAGAGACCGATCAGAGCTGCTAGTATAAAAAAATGCAGTTTCACTGTCATAAAATAGGCCAATAATGTGACCACTGAATATCCGCCAATTGCGATCAAAACTCCCTTTTTTGTCCCTATCTTCGATGCAAACCAGTTATAACCTAACGCTGCCGGGAAGGCAATGAACTGTACCATAAGTAAAGCAGTAATGAGGTCTCCAGCCTCAAAACCTAGCGAAGAACCCATTTTCACCGACATTCTGATAATAGTGTCGACTCCATCGATATAGAGCCAATAAGCCAGCAAAAACATTCCAATAACTTTTAATTGCCGTATTTGTATGAATGTTATCCTTAATTGGCGATACCCGGCTGATATTGCTCTTCCTAATGGCAATGAGTCTGATATTTGAGGTTCTGTTACGAATAACAATAGTGGTATAGTGAAAACTCCCCACCAGACTGCTACTGACAGAAATGAGAGTTTAATGGCAGTTGTCGCATCAGCAATACCAAACCAATGGGGATGAAGATACATGAGTACATTTAACAAAAATAGCAAACCACCGCCAATATATCCGAGCGCATACCCTAGAGAAGAAACATAATTCATTTTCTCCTTGGTCGCTACTGAAGGTAATAAGGAATCATAAAAAATATTCGCACCCATGAATCCAACAGAAGCAGCAATATAAACCATGACGGCCATTTGCCACTGACCTTGCCCAACTAGATAAAGTCCACTGGTCATGACTACACCCATGTAACAAAAGAAAAACAAAAATTTCTTTTTCACTGAACCACGGTCCGCTATAGCCCCCAGAAATGGTGCCAATGCGGCAATAACAATGGAAGCTAGAGAATTCGCCCAGCCAAGTTGATAGGTACTCTGAATAACATCATCGGGATTGGACCAGTATTTTTCGAAGAAAATGGGAAAGAAACCAGCCATGACCGTTGTAGAAAACGCCGAATTTGCCCAGTCATACATGGACCAGGCCCATACTTTTTTATTTTGATCAGTCATGATTTGCTCAATCTCAATCTACCATGCCTGAGCATAAACGACTAATTGAATCCATGCAGAAAAATTACTGAAGGTATTTCTGGTTAATAATGGTATGGATGCACCACCTCGTAGTTCAAAGGGTATTGGGCCAATGCGTTTCAATGGATTGACATTATGAATAGCCACTTCTGCAAATTGTCTAATGACTGTTCTCCTTGTATCATATTCATCCTTACGGTAACTCATCCATTTATCCCAGGATGGATCATTGGAAAAAAAATCATCACGTCCTTTTATATACATGGATATTCCGCCGGAAACAGATACCCAATCAGGAATGAGTTCCAATTTTCCTTGGGCCATGGCAAACAATTCATTTCCCTTTTTAATCGTGTGATCAACTCCAATAGTCATGGCGATACTGTCTGGGTTCAATGTATTGTAATTCACAAAAGAAATGGGTGTATTTACTCTTGTTTGTCCATGAATACCAGCACGAACCAGCCAGTTGATATTTATCTGCCTGCGCAGTATTGTCCTGAACAACTCACCAAAGATGGAAATATTATAGCGTATAATGCCATCCCCCAGCGGTAACGTTGTAAAATTAGACTGGCTGGCAGCTATGCCACTTCTGTATTGATACTTATGCAACCGATCTGCGGAAGGCAGCAAAATAGAAAAACCGGCGTAAAATGAATAATATCCTGTTTCGCTCCAGGCAGGACGACCGAATAATAAAATCTTCAACCCGAGTTGAACATCACCTAAACCGGAAGTGGTGCGACTTCGTGGATAGTAATAATTCAGCATATCATTCATTGTTACTGCTGAGGTATCATTGGATGAAAACGGGTTGTATTCTGCACCATAAATCCCATTAGTAAACGAATCACCACCTAAAGCCCATAAAACGGAATTTTCCCCTTCCCAACTGTAAAAACGATTCCGGATGATTTGCAGGTTTATATCGTAGTTTTTGGCCAATGCAGAATCCATTGCGGCCATTGCTCCCTGATGATAAATAACGAAACTATCAAGTCCATCGATTTCATTTGTTGTCCACTTTGATGTCCTTTTCAATGATAGATAGGTATTATAAGGAAAATTCATTTCAAAGGTCACGCGGTCAGAAAGACCATATTCAATCTTGAAATCTATGCCCCAGGATGTTTTGTCGATTGTTTGATCGAAGCTTCCACTCACATAGATTGAATCTTCACCAAAGAAATCCATGCTAAAATCGGGAATAGTATCATCGTATAAGATATTATAATAGCGGATGTACTGGCCAATCGTATAATTTGAATTATATCCCAATGTATCCAGATCATAGAGGTCATTATCGCTACCATAATAACCATCCATCACATAACCGTGATCGAAATATCGCTTCCCATAATTCTCTAAACTAAATCTCATATTTGGGATGCCTTTGATACCGCCTGGGCCAATGTAACTTCCTGTATTTACTATTGGTTTTACGCTGATCCGCCAAACATTTTTCGGAACTGTAAAATGTGTTTGACAGAAGGAATAAGTATGAAAGAGGAAGAAATAAGTAAGAAGTAATTGTACTGTTTTCATTCGTAAAGCAGGAATTTCTGGCGGAATTCGTTAAAACGAATTACATCCATAATCCACTGGGGCGGCAGATATTCCGGTTTTTTGCCTTGTGCGGCAAATGTTGTAAGTAGATTAAAACCAAAGAGTTTATCAATATAATTATCATGAATCCATTCAAACTGCCGTGGATAAAGTTGATAAGCCAGAATCATTATAGCTGTGGCTGTTGCGATTGGATCAAATAATTCCCGATCGGTAATCTTCAGTTCAATTCCGCTGCATTTTTCCAGGTAATATAAGGGTATAGAACCATCGCCTTTGCTTTGGGTGGGTGTGTATTGGATATGCTTGAATTTCACTCCCGGCAAATTCAAGTCCGTTATCTTTTTATAAAATACCCTTCCGGAAATCCACGGTGCACCAGCACGAAAATAAGGTTTGGTTGTCCCTTGTCCCCAGTTCAAATTTGTGCCTTTTAACAAATTCATGCCTGTATACGCGAGGCTGGATTCTACATCAACTAATCCCGGACCAAGTGCTATAAACGGCAGATCTGTTTCATCTGACCACATAGAACGTTGCCAATTGGCCATAGGGATCACGGTCAATTCTGCTCGCTGCAGGTTTTTCACCCAGCCCATTTCGTTCACCATGAGTGCATATTCTCCCACTGTCAACCCATGACGTACCGGCACTAGATGATAGCCTTCAAAGGACTGATATGCGGTGCGCATCACCGGCCCATCCATCCTATCACCTCGCAAGGGATTGGGACGATCTAAAACGATGACCGGTTTGAGGAGTTTACTGGCCACTTCCAATATTTTAGTCAGCGTTGTCATATAGGTCGAATAGCGCACTCCTGTATCTTGAAAATCAACTAAAACTACATCTACATCTCGAATGGTCCATTCAGGAGGCTTTACAAACCGATCCAGCAAATTCACAATGCGGGCACCAGTATTGGGGTCTTTCTCTACTTTACCCAGAATCTTCGTTTTATTTTCTTGATCACCGAACAAACCATATTGGGGAGTCAAAATCACATAAATCTCAATATCATCCTGATCCTTCAATAAATCCAAAATATGACGGCCGTTGCGGTTCACAGCCGTTTGGTTGCAGAATACAGCAATGATCTTCCCTGCCAACGGGCTGAAATCCATTTGTTCTAAAACATCCAACCCTGTGTATACATGAGGCATAAACGACAGATCAGGCACATGCATCACCTTGCTGTACTGAAAATCATTGGCCCAGCCTGCAGTGCAAAGGAGCATTAATATTAAAAGATACTTACGCATCATGGCGCCGGAAAAAGACGGATTGAGACGTAAACACCACGGCAATATTCACAACAACAGACAAAAGTATAAACCACGTCCAGGCGATACCGTTTTGCTGGGCAACGTAAACTGCTAAGAAGCTGGATAATAGACCGATCATAATACTGATTGAATTAAACTGCCGTTTAAGTTTACTGATGATAAAGAGGGACAGCAACCCCCCATATGTGTAAGAGGAAATCTGCAGGCCCATTTCCACAATAGCTTTATCGCTTTCGTCAAAGATCATGGCAATACCAATCAGGACGGCAGCCCAGACAGCACTCGTTTTTTGTGCTGTTTTTAAATCAGCATCTTTTTTAAACCAATCCCGTAATGTGGATGAAGCCAGTGAATTTATGGATGAACTTAATGTGGACATGGCCGCGGATAAAACACCTGCCAGCAAAAGCCCCCTTAATCCAATAGGGAGTTCATTAATTATATAATGAGCAAATTCCCTGTCCTTTTCCAACTCAATTCCGCCTAAAGACATGTAAATCAATGAACCGGCAAAAAGGAAAAGTGTAAATTGCAGAAATACGAAAAAACCGCTACCGATCATGGCTTTTTTGGCTGATCGTAAATCTGTACATGTCAGTGTTCGCTGGACCATCATATAATCAGCTCCATGAGATGCAAAGGATAGAAATATTCCGCCAATGAATGCTGAATAAAATAGCCAAGGATTCGTGAAAATATCTCTTCCAAATCGGAAAATACTGATCTTCCCTTCATGCATTAAGTCTGCAACAAAACCGCTTGGTATTACGCCTGGTTGGGAAAAAATATGTAGAATAACAATCAGTGCGCCTGACAAATATAGAATAAATTGAAAACTGTCCACCCAAACTACAGTCCGAATGCCGCCGGAAACAGTATACACCAATGTTACAATGCCAATCACTAATACTGCTGCGGGCAATGACCAGCCAGTAAGAACTTGAACGATAACTGCAGTGGCTAAAAAACGAATACCATCAGCTAAAATCCGTGTAATCAGAAAAACTCCTGATGACAGCTTTTGAATCCCAGTCCCAAATCGTTCGCCTAATACTTCATAAATTGATACAATACCCTTGCCGAAATAGGAAGGAAGCAGAAAAATAGTGACGAGTATCCTGCCAATGATAAATCCCAGCGCAAGCTGCAGGAAAAACCAGTCACCACGATACGCAAGCCCGGGAATGCTCACAAAGGTCAGTACAGATGTTTCCGTGGCGACAATGGAAAACATGACCATGACCCAGTGCTGGGAATGCCCGGCAATGAAATAGTCTTCTACTGATTTGTTTTGCCTACCTTGCCACACACCAAATCCAACTGTGAAGAACAGAAAGCTAATAATAATAATTAGATCAATAGAATGGATTGTGTTTCCTTGGTCTTTTGTAGGCTGAAAAATTACGAGAAGAAGTGCATAAAAAAGTGAGACTTTTTCCTTGAATCTAAACGCTACTTATCCCCATTTTTAACTACGTATGGCAGACCAGGAACAGAATTCTTCAGGCGGTTTTTCTAAAACGACTGATTTCAAATGGCTGGCCGTGGGACTGGCGCTCTTCATTCTCATCGGATTTGTCTTGCCCCTGCCCGTATCCATCTCGGCTAAGGCTGCGTCCGTTTTTCCCGGCTTATCAGCCGCAGACGTTGCCATCAAGGCAACGAATATTCAAATAATTATCGCCTTGCTGGCGGCGTGTACAATCTTCTTTGCGACGGAAGCTATTCCCATGCCGGCAGTGGCACTGCTTATCGGTCTAGTACAATTATTTTTTGGAATCACAGCACCGTCGCATATTGTTTTCACGTATGCCCATGATGCCGTTTGGTTTATTGCAGGATCATTGGCCATCGGCGCTACACTGGTAAAATATGGACTGGACAAGCGCATTGGTATGCTGGTGATGAAAATGTCTGGTTCTAAAACACGCATGATTGTTATTGGACTTTTACTTGGGACGGCCATCCCATCCGCCTTTATTAATGAAGCCTCTATAGCCCCTATGTACGTCCCCATCGCTCTTGCGTTGTATACGCTCACCAATAAAACTATCCCGGCGCCAAACCTGGGAAAACTTCTCATGATGTCCATCGCAGTGGGCTGTATGATCGGCGCGCCCATGAGTCCATCCGGCGGTGCACGGAATGCAATTATGATTGGCTTTTTATCCAATATCGGAGTGGAAGTTTCCTTTTTCCAATGGATGTCCATGGGTGTTTTCTACACGTTTGCCATGTCGATATTGATGTCCTTTATACTGCCATTGGTTTTTAAACCGGAAGTAAGTGACCTTTCTGAAGCAGTATCCAAATTAAAATCAGATCTGGAAAAACACGGCAAAATGAACGCCAAACAATACCTCGTTGCTGGAATAATGCTGCTGGTTGTCTTCATGTGGATCACCGATAAATCCATCACCAAAAATATACTCGGCTTTTCACTAGGACTTGGAGGAGTAGCCATTTCCGGCGCGGTACTCTATATGCTCTTAGGCTTGACATCCTGGAGAGATTATGAAGAAAATGTCAGTTGGGGAGTGATTATCCTTTATGCCGGCGCCATCAGTCTTGGAACTGTATTTAGAGCGTCTGGCGCAGCCGGATGGCTGGCAGATAGTATTATAGCTTTGTTAGCTCCCTTGGGAATAGATTCGGGAATTGCATTGATCCTGCTGGTTGTCGCCATTGGAGCTAGCCTCACAAATCTAATGAGCGCTGGTGCAACGGTAGCTGTTATCGGTCCTGTCGTATTGGATATGGCCCAAAGCTCCGGAACGAATCCTTTATTGATAGGCGTTGGATTAGCGATTGCCACATCACTCGCTTTCTGGCTTGTGATCGGAACTCCTGCCAGTTCAATTGTTTATGCAGCAGGTATGCTGGATGCCAAGGATTTTATCCGCCTGGCTATTTTTGCCTGGCCCGCAGCTTTGGCGGTTATGGCTGCCATGGTATCATTGTATTGGACGGGAATATTAAGAATCCCTGTTTTCCTGGAATGAGGTTTTTATGAATGAATTATTGATAACTGTCATTGTTTTAATCTTATTTCTGCTTGTGTTTTTCTTGGGACGAAAAGAACAAGTGTCTCAAGCAGAATTGGATAAAGAAGGATTGAAATCCGAAAAGGATTTATGGTCAAAAGAAGAAATAAAAAGCCATAGTGATATTGATGTAACCCGGGACGAAATGAATCTATTAATCGATACAAAATTGGATGCTGACCCTGATGATGGGATTCACTTAAAATACATTATCAATGAATGGGCAGACCTAAAAAAGAGGGTGTTCAGTGAACGGCGTTCCTGGGTGCGTAAACCTGAAAAAAATTCTGAATAATGTTCACAGGCAGTTGTAATTGCATTATGATCCTTTGGGTAAAAAATGTATGATGGTTGATGGGCTTCCCCATTATTCCGAATAGAGTGTTGATAGCGATTCGATTGAAATTTAGGGTAAATAAATGTGTTCTGTTCTGCCGTGTATACCAGTAGACAAAACGTAAGGTGTGGTATTGATCTGCTGGGCGATCTCTTCCATATGCAGCGAATCGTTCCTATTCTCTCCAAATAATAGTACTTCATCATCAATCCTTGGCTCATCATCGCCAAAGTCTATCATCATCTGGTCCATACACACCCGGCCGGCAATTGGATAGGATTTGCCTTTATATATTATATAGCCACCATCGTACCAGGATCTGGGAAAGCCATCCGCAAACCCCGTTTGAATCACTCCGATGGTTGTATCCTTTTTTCCTTCCCAAACACCACCGTATGAAACTTTTGTCCCAGCTTTAATACGGCGCAAACTGATAATAGGTCCACGAAATTCCATCACCGGTGTAATGTCCAGGTCCGTGGGTACTTCATCGGATGGAAAGGCTCCATATAATAGCATACCTACACGGACAATATCAAAATTTGTTTGCGGCATATTTAATACAGTGCCACTGTTGGAAAAATGACGATACTTGAATCCCAGACCCATTTCCTCTGCCAATGAAAGAACCAGTTTAAATTGTTCCAACTGCCATTCCGCATATGTTAAATCACCTTCATCAGCAGTGGCATAATGACTGTAAATCCCTTCGCAATGAAGATGAAGTTTTGTACTAATTTTTTTCAAAACAATAGCGGCTTCATCAAAAGGAACACCCAGCCTGTTCATTCCTGTATCTACTTTGAGATGAAACTTCGGACATGAACCGGATTGTTCCGCAAACTCTTCTAGAAGTTTTACATCATCAGCTCCGGACAAATTCAATGTAATATTGTATTCTGCTGCATCTGCAATAAATTCCCTTTGCATACGTGAAAATATCATAATGTTAGTTTCGATATCGGCCTCACGCAATTCCATGGCTTCATCAAAGGTAAATACTGCTAAAAATTCACAGCCTTCTTGCACCAGCGCTTTTGAACATTCGATTGCGCCGTGCCCATAACCGTTGGCTTTAACTACACCCATAATGGGACTTCCACCAATCCGATCACGAATTACGTGGTAATTATGAATTAAGCGGTCTAGATGAATATATGCTTTTGGTCCAACCATTTTTTCGACAACCTTACCCGTTCGAATAAGTTTCTTTTAAAAAGGATTTTAATTCAGTTATTTCAGTAAAAATGCTTGTAGAACATGACATGATCCAACCGCTCAAGTCATCATTAGCAAGTTCACTAATGAGATAGATGGGTTTACCTGAGTAATAAGCCATTGTCACCTCTCCGTGGGAGCCGCCACCTTTGAAAACATTTTCATTCCACAGGCAAATAACATAATCTGCCTTTTCCATCACATTTGCCAGATCCAAGTTTATGGCTTTACGAAGGAATTCCACAAACCGGATTGGATCAGATGTCTTCCAATCACGATAATCCTGTGCATTATTTTTTTCTACCAATGCCTGTGAAGTAATCACAGGATCGATCACATCATGACCTAGCTCGGATTTAATCCATTGGGCCATTTCTGTACGCCAGCCTGCACCTTCATCGGCGACATACTCCATCGCGCCGCTTAAATAAGCAATCATTGTTTCATTTTTCGTTTCAATAAAAAACTGTTAAAAACAATCAACAAGATAGTAATAACAATCGGGGTTACAGTGTTGATCATATCGAATGTATTGATGAATATAATTGAGCGGCAGGCAGTGCTTAACATACTTAATGGGAAATATTGAAAAACTGTACTCATTGTTAATGGAAAGAAATCGAATTCAATAAATAAGCCACATGCGAACATGATGGCAATTAATGTCGTTAACAGCGCTGACATAAACACAGAAATACGTTCTGTAAATAGTGAAAGCATAATGATAATATTTCCGTAAAGAAGCGCGAATATGACCGAATACAATAAAATATACCCGGCACGATATAACATGACAGTATGAGGAAAAATAATACTGTATACACCCATACCAATTGAAATGATAAATAGCACTTCCAATAGCGCGCTTACCAATATGCCTAATATGATTGATGACTTGCGAATGGGAGCTAACGTCATGGAAATCAACGCTTTGCTATGAATGCGGAGATGAAAGAAATCCCTGTAAATCAACGGAGTGATCAAAACAGCCGCCAAAAACATCATTAATCCAGGCAGAACCCATATTTCATAAGGCTGACCATTAATACTGCGGACAATAATATTTTTTGCACCAAAAACAGTAACAATCGATAAAATGCTAGGGACAATGAAAGCCAGCGCAATGAACGAAAAAAAACGATTGCGAATCAACCACCAGCGGCGAATAATAAAAGCGCTCATCCGTCCAATCCCTTTTGGGCAAATGCTGAATCCAAAAGATCTTGCAGTGAGAGTTTTTCAATAGACAGATCTTTCATTAATGCTCCGGAGCAGGCATTTAATACTTCAAAAAATACTTTTCTTGAACGGCCATAAAAATGAAATGTATTTCCCATTTTTGTGGGATTAACCACAGTTGTAACTCCACTAAGAGAATCAAACAGCTCATCAGTCAATTCTTCATATTCTATAGCAAATTGATGGTATTCAAGAGTGCTCTCCAGCAGTTTGTCCAGACTTCCATCCAAAAGGACACTGCCAGCATGAATAACCATGATACGGTCATTGGCTGCTTCTACTTCCGGCAAAAATTGACTGGAATAAACAATCGTCCTATCTCCGTGAAATTCGCGCATGAGATTCCAGGTAAGCCGTCGTGATTCTGCGTCCATAAATGCCGTAGGTTCATCCATAATTAAAACCGTTGGGTCATGGGCCAATGCACGAATAATCATGCCTTTTTTCTGAATACCCTGCGGGACATGGCCCGCCATTGAATACAAAAAATCACCTACTGCTAATGCCTGGCTGTATTCATGAATTCGAGATTGAATTTTTTCCATATGTGTGCCGTATAAAAGTGCATCAAAATGGATATTCTGTTCCAGCGTGAGCCAGGGATCCAAGTCAATATCATGGGGAACGTAGCCCACCGTTTGGCGAGTTTCCAAACGGCGTTTATCCGTATCCAGCCCATGAAGAAAAACTGAACCGTAATTGGGATTCTCCAAGCCAGCCAGCAAACGCAGCAGTGTTGATTTTCCGGCATCATTATCGCCGACTATGGCAACAATCGTTCCTTTTTCAATGCCAAAAGTCAGACCCGCCAGGATGGTTTTATCCCCGATTAGTTTACCGACTTTTTTAAGTGTTATACTTGCTTCCATTTTAAACCACAGAGTTATAAGAAATTTTAATTAAATGCATTTGCAAATCAGTTTGAATTTTTTTTCATTAAAAACTTACTACTTTCCAATTACAATTCACCAATTACCATTTCACCATTCTCTAGTTACCAAAATTAATGCGCTTCAAACCACGAATCCCCTACACCAGAATCAACAATCACTGGCACATCCAGTTTAAGCGCTCCTTCCATTTCCTCGATCACTATAGATTGTAAATCATCCAATTCTGCTTTTGGGACTTCAAATAATAATTCATCATGAATTTGTAAAACTAACTTCGATTTCATTTTTTCATTTTTCATGAGCTTATGAATATGGATCATGGCCAGTTTGATCATTTCAGCTGCCGTACCCTGAATGGGCATATTGATGGCCATTCTTTTTGCTGCCTCGCGATGCATATGATTATCACTGTTGATATTCCACACAGGGCGACGTCTACCCAGCATTGTTTCTACATATTGATCTGATTCTGCTTTTGTGATAGTTGCATCAATATAATCACGTATTCCTGCAAAACGCTCGAAATAACGGTCAATGATCAATTGGGACTCGGCCCGCGGAATGCCTAGCTCCTGGCTCATGCGAAAAGGTCCGGCTCCGTACATGATCCCAAAATTCACGATCTTGGCCACACGGCGCATTTCCGGTAGTACATCATCAATGGTAACACCATAAATATCGCTAGCTGTACGGGCGTGAATATCCTCACCATTGGCAAAAGCAGTTTGCAATCCTTTGTCGCCACTTAAGTGAGCCATGACACGCAGTTCGATCTGGGAATAATCCGCTGAAAAAATGATATTATTCTTTTCCTGCGCTGCAAAGGCCTTGCGGATCTCACGACCTTCCTCAGTGCGAATGGGAATATTCTGAAAATTAGGATTGCTAGATGAGAGCCGTCCTGTGGCTGCCACGGTCTGATTGAATGAACTGTGGATCCTTTTAGTCACCGGATGAATATGTTGCGGGATAGAATCGAGATAGGTGTTCTTCAGTTTATTCAATTTCCTGTATTTCAATATTAATCCAGGTAACGGATGTTCTTCCCGCAGCCTTTCCAATACATCTTCTGCAGTAGAACGTTTTTTGATCTGTGGAAGTCCCAGAATATCAAATAAGATATTGGCCAATTGCTGAGTGGAATTGATATTGAATTCTGTCCCGGCGTGCTTTAGAATATCAGCTGACAATCCATGCAATTTTTTACCAAATTCTGCAGATTTGTCCAACAGCTGCTTTTTATCAACATATACACCTTCGTATTCCATAGATACCAATACAGGTATTAATGGTATNTCNACTGTATTATAANATNNTGTAAGCTTGACTTCATCCAATTTTTCCTGGAATATTTTAGTGAGCTGNAAGANAATATCAGCGTCTTCAGCGGCATAGAAAGATGCCTTTTCCAATTCCACATCGCTCATGGTTATCTGGTTTTTNCCTTTACCAATNAGTTCTTCAATGGGTACCAGATGGTAATTCAAATACTCGAGGCNCAAGTTGTCCATTTTATACGAACGCCCCTCTGGNTTGATAAGGTGAGCTGCCAGCATNGTATCGAATTNNATNCCTTCTACATTTACACCATGATTTTTCATAACCAGTGCATCAAACTTGATATTTTGCCCTGTTTTCTTAATCTCNGNATTTTCAAGNATGGGTTTTGCTAATTCCAATACTTTCTTAAGGTCATCTTTCCCAAAGTTGTTTTTAGATTTATCACCATATTGAATCGGTATATATGCACCCTCATCTTTTGCTGTTGAAAAGCTCATGCCTACCAAGGTTGTTTGCATGGGTGAAACAGAGTCCGTTTCAAGATCGAAAGAGATGAGTTTCTGCTTTATTAATTCATTAAAGTATAACTTTAAGTCATCAATGTTAGTTATTGTATTATAATTTTTATAATCTTTCTTTTCTTCTATGGCTGGGCTGCCTCCAAACTCATCTAATTGACTCATAAGAGCATTAAATTCCAGTTCAACAAAAAGATCTGATAATGCATCAATATTAAAATCTTTACGTACAAACTCGGATATATTACAGTCCAAAACCATATCGGTTATAATCGTAACTAATTCCTTACTCAATCGGGCATTTTCTATACCGTTTATTAGACCTTCTCTTACCCTCTTATTCCTNACATTTTCAGCATTTTCCAGTGCTCCTTCAAGAGAACCGTATTCTTGTATCAATTTGGCAGCAGTTTTCTTACCCACACCCATGACGCCGGGAATATTATCTGAAGTATCTCCCATCAGTCCCAAGTAATCGATAAACTTCTCAGGGGGTACTCCCCATTTTTCCTGAACACCATCNGGGTCAATAATATTGATCTCTCTTGACCTTACAATAGGAGAATAAAGAAATACGTGTTCCGAGATTAATTGTGCGAAATCTTTATCACCGCTGAATATAAAAACATCCAGTCCTTCGGCTTCACCTTCTTTGGCAAGAGTACCGATCACATCATCCGCCTCAAAACCTGCTTTGCTGATATATGGCAAATTCATCGCTTCTAACAATTTCCAAAGGTGATCTAATTGATCTTGTAATTCCTGGGGCATTTCTTCGCGGTTAGCTTTGTATTCTGGATATTTTTCATGACGGAAGGTCTTTTCCTTGCGGTCAAATGCTGCAGCGATGTAATCGGGGTTTTCTTGACGGATGAGTCGAAAGATCATGTTGATAAACCCAAAGAGTGCGCTGGTATGTTGGCCCATGGTTGTGATGAGCGGATTGCGGATCATGGCATAATGAGCTCTGAACAACAATGCATAGCCGTCGATAAGAAAAAGTCGTTTGCGCTCGGATTTTTTGGCGGTCATTAGAAGATGAAATTAATAAGAATACTCTCGGAAAACACCGCCTGAATATATTTTTAATTGTAATTTCAAATTCAAATCAGAGGTCATAATGAAAACATATCCTATTTCCAATCGCAATAGAGTAAAACGTATTTCAAACAATTCGGATTACAGCAAGGAAACGGTTCACGCAATCATTGATGAAGCACTATTCTGTCACCTCGGAATTATTCATGATGGAAAACCTGTAGTTATTCCAACTATTCACGCACGCATGGGTGATCAAATTGTCTTTCATGGATCAAATGCCAGTCGATTATTGAAAATATCAAATAACAATGAAATATGTGTAACAATTACACTATTGGACGGACTTGTTATGGCCCGTTCGTTATTTAATTCTTCAATGAATTATCGTTCAGCTGTTATTTTTGGGAAAGGTGAAATTATTAAAGATCATGATGAACGTATGGCTGCATTTAAGTCAATCACAGATCATATCGCTCCCGGACGATGGGATGATGCCAGGCAGCCCAATAATTCAGAATTGAAACAAACATCTGTAGTAAGAATGCCCATTGACGAAGCATCAGCAAANATCAGTNTNGGNCCTCCAGATGATGAAGATGAAGATTATGCTTTGNACTATTGGGCAGGTGTTATACCCATTAATCAAACATATGGTGAACCAGAATCCGATCCTATTTTACAAGAGGGTATCACCATTCCTGATTATTTGAAAAATTACTGTCGCGGTTAGATTTTTTGCTGCGCTAATTCTACAAGTACACCCCCTGTGCTTTTGGGATGGATAAATGTAACTAAAAACCCTTCTGCNCCTATCTTTGGTTNTTTATAGATAACTTCAATTCCTTTATCAATTAATTCCTCTATTGATAGNTGAATATCTTCAACTTCAAAACAAANATGATGCACCCCTGCTCCTCGTTTTTCAAGATACCTNGCAATCGTTGAATCTTTTCCAATTGCTTCTAAAAGTTCTATCTTNCCCCTGCCTGTCTCATAAATATCCGTTATGACACCTTCACTTGTGACTGTTTCTGTTCCTTTTTGTTCAAGNTTTAAGATATGCTTCCAGAATGGAGAATCTTTAGCCAATGATTCCACCGCAATGCCAATATGTTCTATCCCTTTGATCTTCATCTATTTTAGTCCTGGTTGATCTGAATCTAATTCAATACCCAATCCAAGTCCATCTGGAATCACAACCCGTCCATCTTCAATCCGGACTCCAATATAAGGATCGTTATCAATCAATAAATGCCCATCCAGATCAGCATGATCCACTAATGGAGATAAATGGGCTGCCGCAGTGATTCCAATTGATGACTCTATCATACAACCGAGCATGATAGATAAATCCAGTTCACGGGCCATTTCGATCATCTCTTTTGCTTTCAGCATACTGCCGCATTTCATGAGCTTTATGTTAATTCCATCAAACGCATGGGCAATTTCCGGGATATTATCCGGTATAATGCAGTTTTCATCGGCAAATAAGGGTATGGGTGATCTTTTCTTCAATTCAGCTGTTTCAGCTATATTTTCAGCCAATAAAGGTTGTTCCACATATTCTACATTCTGATCCGCCAGCCATTTACACATTTCTACGGCAGTTTCTAAATTCCAGCCTTCGTTTGCATCCACACGAATAACTTTATCTGTTTCTGCTCGAATAGCATTAATTATTTCATAATCATGATCAGTTCCCAACTTCACTTTAAGAATGTTGTACGGTTCGGTTTCTTTTACCTTTTGCGGAATGAGATTTATATTTCCAATGGCAATTGTAAATGAAGTTTGGGGCCCCTTTTTGTCATCGATTCCAAAAAAGTTTTTCATGGCCATTCCCTCTTTTTGTGTCCACCAATCCAGATAGGCCATACTGAAAGCCATTTCCATCGCTTTGATACCATTACACTGAGGTAAAACATTTGCTTCAAATTTTTCGGGAGACAAGGGATCTACTGGAAATTTAATTCCCTTTTCCAATTTAGACATAATCAGATCAGCTGATTCGCCGTAACGGTCTGATGGTGATGCTTCTCCCCGTCCAATAATTCCGTCTTGTTCTAAATAGACAAAAATTTCAGGATATGTTTCATGTGTATTTCGTGAAATCCCAAAGGGATGTGTGCAACGCACATTGTATTGGGTAAAGCTTAATTCCATTACTGGCTCAAAATGGTTTTATCGATTTTTTTCATGACATTGTGAAACCAATAATCTTCTGAAGCTGATCCGCGATTACTAAACATAATTATATCTACACCTGAATCCACATTACGAAAAACATAATTTCGAAAACCGACCCAACTGCCCGAATGAGCTATGATTGATTCATCACCTTTAGTTACAACCCACCCGTAACCATAAGATCTATATTTTGATTTATCAGGAAAAATAAAATCTTTTAATGTCATATCATCTACATTGGCGATCGAGCCATCGTTTAAACGAGCTGGTTCATACATCATTTCCATACTCTTGGCAGATAATAGTGTTTGGTTATCAAGAGAATTCAGCCATTTAGAATAATCATTTAACGAAGTATAGATCCCGCCTGCACCAATTATACCATTGAGAAATGTATAATCATCTTCAACAAATTCGCCTGCATTTTTTGTATATCCCTTAACTCGCTGCGGACAGTGAAAATCTATAATGCCTTCAAAAATTTGTGATTCATTCATACCCAAAGGATGAAAAATATGTTCATCCATGAAATTATAAATGTCTTGTCCGCTCGCTTTTTCTATAATAGTAACTATCAATTCATATCCTGGATTACAATATTCCCATTTTTCTCCTGGTTGGAAATATGGTTCTGGATAAGATTGCTCAAAAAATTTAATCATATCGGTATTGGTATGATTTCTACTGTCATCCCATTCCTCAAATGCTTGATTATAATAATCACTTATACCTGAAGTATGATGGATTAGATTTTCTACAGTTATGCCTTCTAAGTGATTATTGGAGATATATTTAGTAATATAATCTTTAACATTGACTAAACCATTCTCCTGACAGATTAAAATTGCTGCTGCGAAAAATTGTTTGGAAACTGATGCCATTCTAAATGATGAATGAGCAGTAATCTCATCTTTAGTCTCCAGATTTACCAAGCCAAAACCCTTTTCATATAAAACATTTCCATCTTTCCGGACTAGTAAAGCAATACCAGGTTCATTTTCACCAGTTTCACTTTTTAAATAATTTGTCAATTCGACATTCATTTCATTGATTTTATAAGCTGGTCCTTGTAGAAATTCTCCCGATCTATAGCGAGTTGTTTTTCCATTTATATAGACCAATTGACCATTTACAAATACACTTTCAATCCCTTCTGATATAGCAATAGAATTTATTGTTGTTGCTTTATCGATTATTGTATTAGGATTAAAAATAACGACATCAGCAAAATTGCCTATTAGTAAATGACTCCTATGCTTCAATCCTATATTTTTTGCTGGCAAACCAGTCATTTTATAAACAGCTTTTTCTAAATCAAACCATCCATTTTCTCTTACATATCGCCCGAGAACTTTTGGATATGTACCATAACCACGTGGATGGCCACCATAAGACCCTCCATCAGAACAGATGTTAGTGAATTCCCAATTCATGAGATCTA
>PAWC01000052.1 GCA_002713385.1 Fidelibacterota bacterium | reverse complement strand
ATCTCAATTTCCATGTGTTCAGAATTAGAAAATGGCATCACAGCCTATAATAACCGTGCTGATGGCTCTGATGGAATAATAGCTCAGTCAAAAAATATCAATAGGGCTATCCGCCATTTTGAACGGGCTATGAAGATTGATGCCCNATCTGAAGAAGTTGCCGCTGTTTATTTATTAAGGTGTTATTATTATAAAGGGACATTTGTNCTGANNGATGAAGATGCTCGCAAAGCGGAATACAATAAGGGTAAAACTCTTGCGGAACTAATGATAACAAAATATCCTAATTCAGCAGCATTACGTTTTCGCTATCTTACTTGTTTGGGTAAATGGTCAGAAGTGTATGGTATCTTTGCAGCTGCAAAAGAAGGTGTCGCTGACCTGATGAAAGAACATTCAGAAAAGATCATAGAACTTGATCCGAAATATGAAAATGGTGGCGGATACTTTATGTTGGGTGCAGTGCATTTCAAATCGCCATATATTCCATTCATCCTGTCTTGGCCTGATAACGATGATGCTATCCTCTGGCTGCGTAAAGCAGTTCAAACAGGAAAAGCTTTACCTGTTCAAAAGACCTATTTGGCCAGGGCTTTATTTAAAGATGGACAGGAAGCAGCAGCCATCCGATTAGTGAAGGAAGTCATTTCTACACCACCGGACCCAGAAGATCTTGTAGAAGAGCGGTTTGAAATTGAAGAAGCAAAAGCATTATTAGAGGATTTTGAATAAGGTATTGGTTAACATTATCGATTATCTTGAGGTGATTGATCCCCAGAACTGACTTTCCTATTATTTTTCCTGTAATTACTTTCTCACCCTTTTTAAACTATCATTTGAGGAATACATGACCAGATTTATCATTGTCTCATTATTCATATCACTGCTCACAGCTGGACCAGATCGACCCTATCACACAACACCGGATCGTGAAAAAGACATGATTCATATGTTAATTGATATTGAAGTGGATATACAGGAGGGGCGTATCAGCGGTTCTGTAAGTCATACATTTACACCTTTTTCCAGCGATTGTCAACGTGTGTCTTTTGACTCTGATAGGATAGAAATTCATGGCGTTTCAATCAAAGGCCAGGCCCTTACTTTTCAACAAAATGGACCAAAACTCTTGGTGAACCTGGACAAGTCCTATGGCTGGGAAGATACAATCACAGTCAAGATCAATTATACATCTCACCCTACCATGGGTTTTTATTTTGTTAGACCGGACTCCAGCTATCCAAATAAACAGTTACAGGGCTGGACGCAGGGGGAGGACACGGACAACCATTTTTGGGTACCTTTGCATGATTATCCTAATGATAAGATGACATGGGAGTGCAGGATCACTGTGGATGAATCCTTGTCCGCAATTTCGAATGGTGAACTGGTGTCTGTCACAGATAACGCTGAACAACGCACCTTCCACTGGCGGGAGAATGTTCCTAATGTAAGCTATCTATTATCTGTGGCTGTCGGTGATTACAAAAAGATTGAGGATGAATGGGATGGGATTCCTGTGAATTATTGGGTCTACCAGGATCATGATCGCAATGATGCTTTACGCTCTTTTGGCAAGACACCGGCCATGTTGGAATTTTTCAGTGATGTCACCGGTGTTCGCTATCCCTTTGAAAAATATGATCAGACGATCATTGAGGATTTTATGTGGGGTGGTATGGAAAATGTAACAAACACTCACCAGACTGATAGAACCATGCATGAGGACGATGTCCGTCCGATACATTCCAGCGATGGCTTGGTCGCTCACGAATTGGCCCACATGTGGTTTGGGGACTATCTCACCACGCGCAACTGGCCCAATGTGTGGCTGAACGAAGGTTTTGCCACCTACCTAGAATTACTATGGACCGAGCATGAGACCGACCCTGAACTGGCGGAGTATGAACGCCTAGGTAATCTAGGGGCAACTGTCTGGGCCGACAAATCCTACCGGCGTCCCACGGTTCAGCACTACTATTATAATTCCATCGAACTTTTTGACAGTAATATATACGCCAAGGGATCAGTCATAATAAATATGATCCGTCGTTATCTTGGGGATGATGGCTTCTTTCGCGTATTAGAGCAATATACTAGAACTCATGCAGCAAATAATGTGGAAACTACAGACTTGAAAAAAGCAATTGAGATCACTACCGGGAAAAACCTGGACTGGTTTTTTGAACAATGGGTGTATAAACCTGGTGTTCCAGAGATCACCGCCACCTACCGCTATAACCGCCGCAGTCAATTGGTTTCCCTTACGTTGAAACAAACACAGGATGTTGAAAGCACATCGCTATTCAAACTGCCCATGGTTGTGGTTATTGATGATGGCAGTGTCAACCGTTACGATATATTTTTTGACAAAGTGGAAGATACATTCACTTTTCCTGCTGAAATGGAACCCCTTATGGTTGGTGTGGATGAAGGTTTTCAAATTCCAAAACGATTAACTTTTGAAAAAAAGACTGATGAATTACTATATCAATTAAAAAATGCGCCAGTNCCTAATGACCGCATTTGGGCTGCTCGTGCATTAAAGGAAACACGCTCCACGAAAAAGATACATAGTGCTCTGGTTGAAATGTTAAGCGCTGAACCAAAATGGTATGTCCGTAGGGAAATAGTGAATACATATCAAAGCTTGAAACCGCGCAATGGTGCAGCTGATCTTATGNCAGCGTACGATGGCCAGGATGACCGAGTAAAACGGGCCATTATTAGTGCTTTGCGGGAGTATGAAACAGATGANGTTAAATCATTTCTGCTGGATGTGATTGAAAATGAACAGAATGATTATCTGGTCAGTTCAGCTTTATATGCACTCATAAAGATCGACCTTGATGCGGCTAAAGAAAAATTTGACTGGGCTATGGAACAGGAATCACATAGTGAAACGATCCGTTCGGCAGCACTGCAAATCTTAACGGAAGAAAAATCCGATTCCAACCTGGCAAAACTCAAGGAGATGGCCGTCTATGGTGCAGCACCTTATAATTTGCGCGGCTCAATTTTCCGCCGTATTGCTAATTATCGGGAAGATCATCCCGACCTCATTGACTATTTTGCTGACCATATCAATGATAAAAGCCGTTCCGTGCGCGGGATGTGCGCGAATCAGATCATCCGCCATGGAAGTGTCGAACAATTTGCAGACGTCCTGGAAATGTCTGATGGTGAACCACTGCGTGGCGGCAGGATTGCGGACATCTATGCTGCTCTAGATAGCAGGCTGGCGAAGCTGAAAAAATCAAAAAAGCGCAAGGAAGCCAGGGAAGTGGAAAAAATGCAAAAGATGTTTGCAGAATCTGCGGATCAATGGGGCAATAATTAAGTGATCTCCATTTGGCTGACTCCTGCAAAGGAAGACAGCGCATACTTGCAAGAAATCGTAAACGAACTTGCGTCTGAATATCAGGCGCCGGTTTTTTCTCCCCATTGTACCCTGTATTCTCCAACCGATCTAGAAGCACATGAGCTAGATAAAATTCTAGAAAAAGCTGGGGAAAAATTTGGTTCTTTATATGTAACAATGGATAAACTGGATCATACTACAAACATTTGGAAAACAGTTTTCATAGAACTGGAAAAATCACTTGAACTGTCTAATCTGCAGCATAGTTTGGTGAGTTTGATTCCAGATCCAAAACCTTATGAATTTTTACCCCACATCAGTTTGATCTATAAAAAAATGACTGCAGAACAGCAAGAGCAGATCATTCGTAATTTAGCCGTGAGGAATTCATATAAAATAGACAGGATCACAGCTATGAAAACTGGGCCAGATGTAAAGCATTGGGAAAAAATAGCGGAAGTTCGTTTCCATGCTTAATCCAAAAAATACAGCACTGGTCATCATCGATGTCCAGGGCAGATTGGCGCGCATCATGCAAAAAGCGGATGACCTTTTTAAAAACTTGGCCATACTCATCAAAGGCGCTCGTTTGCTCGAAGTGCCCATCATCTGGATGGAACAGCTGCCGGATAAATTGGGAAGTACAGTGGCAGAGGTAAGTGAACATTTGGACGGACTGCAGCCGATTGTCAAAGGTGTTTTTTCCTGCGTTCAGAATGATGAATTCAATGCAACGCTGGATGAAATAAATCCGGACAATGTAGTCTTAGCTGGAATTGAAACCCATATTTGTGTATATCAGACTACAATGGATTTATTAGCAAAAGATTACAATGTGGAAGTAGTGGCCGATGCCACATCCACCCGGCTTGAACATAATAAAGAGATTGGCCTGGAAAAGATCCGCCGGGCTGGGGGACAGATAACCAGCGTAGAAACAGCCTTATTTGAATTTCAGGGCAAAGCCACTGGAGACCAATTCAAACAACTAATCGAAATCATTAAATAGAATTTTGGAACTTCCTCCAAATACAGAGTAATATTCAGTACATGTTTAAGAAAATAACAGCACTTTTGATCTTATTTCTTTTTGCCGGACAACTAACAGCATCATTTCTGCATTTCGATTGCAGTATGGACTGCTGTCAGCAATTGGTTGACAGCTGCTGTACCATTGAAGTCGTAGAAAAAGAATGTTCTGTCATGGGAAAAAACTGCGCAACGGTCGTATTTCTGCCCATCGTTTTCGGGCCATCCGCCCATAAAAAAATAGATAATGAATTATCTAAAATTGAGCTTACTTTTATAAAACTATTGGCTGAAATAACCAATTCTCATTTTGTTGATTATTTTGAGATCCATCCCCTGGCTGAACCACCGCCTGCATTCAATCTGCCCCTCCTGATTTAGACAACTCCCAACCCATTTTTTTCTGCCCTATGGTAGAGGCAGTTAAACCTTTTACAAGGAGTTTGTCGTGAAAAACAAAATAATAAATAATTTTATTTTACTCAGTACACTCATTGGTTTTGCTGGTGCACAAAGCATCGATTTGAATGGTAAAAATATTATTTTACCCGAAGATGAAGTCGTCATGGAAGTAAGTGGACTTGTTTGTTCGTTTTGCGCCATTGGACTGCAGGGTGGATTATCTTCGCTGCAGCACATTGACAAAAAGAAATACAATGATGGTATATTTGTTGATGTTAAGTACCAGTATGCAGTTATCGCTGAGGCTGCTGATAAAGATATTGATATCGAAAAAGCCATCGCTATGATCGTAAAGTCAGGTTATGAGGTGAAGACCGTTTTCACAAACAGAACTGGTGAAAAGATTGAAACAAGGAAGATCGAGAGCAAAAAAGATGAAAAATAAATTCATCAGCATTTTGTTCATGAGTGTTCTTGCTTTTGCCCACCAGCCGGTAATGGATATGGCACCCCGCTGGAGTGGAGGCTATGGCTTCCAAATCCGTCATGAATCTTTTGGCTCTGACCGCACGATCAATGATAATGATATGCTCTCCAGTTATTATCAACAGACCTATTGGCTGGAAGGTGTTTATACCTGGCATCGCTCCAAACGGATTACGTTCAAATTACCTTATCACAAGACCGATGAAAAAAATGGGAATATAAAATTCACTAGTAACGCTGTGGGGGACTTGATACTGGCTGTGCCGTTAAAGAAGTACAGCAATTTAAACCGCAGCACCCAAAACTTCGGTTTCACTCCCCAAGTAAGAATTCCGCTATTAGATGAAAAAGGTATTGGATCAGGTCATCTTGGCGCTGGGGTGAGCCTAGCGTATACTCTCGAGTCATTTTCTTTTTATCAATTCTATGATGTCTTTGGCTGGGTNTATGATNATAAAGATGCTCAGCTTGGNCTGGACNTAAACCTTGGAATTCANCCCTATCACAATAATAACACCAACACAGGNGTCTTTCTTATNTGGGACTTNAGCGGCAGGTGGGAAGAAANTTCAACAATTNTTTTAAGTGGCCCCGTGCTNATGCTTTACCGTCAGAATNTGATGGCNCGCTTGGAAGTGAAATTTCCCGTAGTTGAAAATGGGAAGAGNACCCANTTATCNCGNGGTTTAACTATTAATACAGGGATTGGTTTTGTATTCTAGTTGTAAATTTATTTCGGAGATTTAATGCAGGACGATCATCAACAAGATCATGAACATCATCATGACCATGAACACCATGAACATGGGCACGACCATGAGCATCATCAAGAACATGTGGACATTTCCGATGTCAGTTTAGCTACGAGCGCCACGCTGCACTGCCTCATGGGTTGCGGCCTGGGAGAATTAGTGGGCATGCTTATTGCAATGGCCTTGAGCTTGGCGATAGTCCCATCCATTGTGCTGGCTGTTTCACTGGGGTTTGTATTTGGCTTTATCTTGGGTATGCGGCCTTTATTGAAACATGGCTATTCCTTCAACAATGCCTTTAAACAAGTCATAATCGCCGAAGGCTTCAGTATTTTGTTCATGGAAACAGCTGAAGTGCTTGTAGAAGTGTACACTCCTGGTTTTATGCAGGCGGGACTGTTAGATCCAATTCTTTGGGTTGGAATGTTATGCGCCTTGGCCGCCGGTTTTATTGCCGCCTGGCCTATAAATTTAATCATGGTGAAAAAAGGTTATCGCCATCAACATTAAGGAGAACAATAATGAAATACACAGTTATTATAATTAGTTTGTTATCCATTCTTTGTGCTGATTTCAGCGCCAACGTGCAGGTATCTGCCAATTCCGGCAGCTATAATAAAATGCCGGATGTAGCCGTAGATGACGCTGGAGCAATTCACGTGATCTGGATCAATAATGATAACAATAAGAACGTTTTTTACGCCAAATCCATTGATCATGGCGGTACCTTTTCAACGCCTGTGCAGATCAATATGCATAATGGCTATGTAAGCGATATCATGTACAGCGGCCCGAAAATCACTGTTTTTGGTGGTTTGATCCATGTTATCTGGGCTGATCAGCGTAATGGCTATGATGAAACAAATATATTTTATTCTCAATCAACAGACGGGGGTGATACATGGACAGAAGAAGTCCCTATCGGTGATGCAAGTGCATTCAACCTGTACCCCGAAATCATTACCAGCGAAATAGGTAAAATCCATGTTATTTATTATTCATACAACCGCCGTTTTTTGAATTTTGAATACATATTTCATATTACTTCCAGTGATTCTGGCCAAACATTTAGCGATGATGAAATTGTCAATAATTATACAGAAGCCATTCCCTGTGAATGCTGTCCGGCAGAGATTCTTATTTTGAACGATGGCACCAAGATGGTTGGTTTTCGCAATGATAATAATGATATCCGCGATACGTTTGCCACCTTTTCCGGTGCAGATGAAACAGAATGGGGCAGCTTAACACGGATATCATTTGATGATTATATAATAAGTGCCTGCCCCAGTTCCGGCCCGGGGATGTCCCGCCTTGGTGAAGAGGTGGCCATTTCATACATGGCAGCAATGGATAATACAAAGAAGGTTTTTCTCAAAGTATCCCGTGATGATGCATCGTCTTTTAGTGATAGTATTTTAGTGGATCCTTCAGCAGCAGCAGATATCAGGCAGGATCACCCTTATACTGCCATCACTGATGGGAATTGGATTCATGTCATCTGGGAAGACCAGCGGGGCGGCAATGATATTTTTTATGGCGGTATGAATGTCTCCAGCGGCGAACTTTCCAATATTCAGGTTTTGAATGATGATGGCTTAGACGTAACTCAAATGGCACCACAGATGGATGATGACGGTCATTTTGTATATATTGTCTGGGAAGATTACAGAGACACCCAACAGATCTATTTCACATCGAACTATGTTCCCGATGCAAATGTTGGGGATGAAATCAACCCCACCGCATTTGAAATCCACGGTGTATATCCCAACCCCTTCAATAATAATCTGGCTATTGATTTCAGTTTAAAACAGCCAAGCGAAATAAAATTAGCTGTAATTGATATATCTGGAAGAGCAGTAAAAAATCAATATTTCGGGCAGTATTCTCCTGGCAATCATTCCATTTCCTGGAATGGAAAAAATCATTCTGCGGGAGTATATTTCATCCAACTCACTTCGGATCAGGCTGTACAAACAAGGAAAGTGTTGTACCTGAAATAGATGTTCGTCATTTCTCACGCTGCGCATGGTTATTTGGCCAGTGCCGCACTACATAATCGAATTGGAAATAATGATTATAAGCTATTTTTATGGCTTTGCATTTTCTTTTCGGTCTTTCCCGATATTGATGGTGTTTTTTCAACTACAGTCGCCGGTCACCACTCGATTTTACATACACCCATATTCTGGATTGTCTTATGTGGATTGATTTATGTGATCAGCCGAATATTCAATCCTGCAAAAAGTCATTTGATAACTTTGGGAATATTTTTAGGTGCTACCCTGCACATAATAACAGACTGGATAACAGCACGGACTGTTGGTATTCAATGGCTTTACCCATTTTCAGGACAGAATTTTTATGTCTATTCTATTTATCCGGAACAAGGCCAGATCCCAGTTTTCGAAATGATCACAGATCCATATTGGTCATTTTATATGGAAAATAAGGTCTTGTTTGGTTTTGAGATCGGTTTGAATTTTCTTGCACTCATTTTTCTTATTAAGAATTCTAATCTACTAAAAATGAAAGGATCGTTATGAAACACCTTATTCTAATACTAACTATTCTTGGTTTGATCTCCTGCAGTGGTGATTCAGCCAAGGCAGACATTGCACTAGCCTCCATGCAGTGCGGTATGTGCGAGAGTACTATTGAAGAAGGGGTGAAGGCCCTGGATGGCATCGTTGCCTTTGATGTGGATCCGGAATCAAAAGTCGGGCACATCACATTCAAAGCAAGTATCATCGATCTTTCCGCGATTGAAAAAGCTATCGCAGCATTAGGTTATGATGCTAACAACACAAAGGCGGATGCTGAAGCTTACGAAGCATTACCCGGTTGTTGCCAGATTGGCGGTCATTGATAACTATTAAAAGACCTGTAGGACATATAACAGCCCTGCTTTTTGCAGGGCTGTTCATGGCTTGCGGTAATCTAGGTACTCCAGCTAGCCCCGATACTGCCCAAGGCAGCGCCTATCCAAATATCTGCCAGACCGAAAACGGTTTTATCATGATTTGGTACGAGGGTGACAATCATATTGTTATGTCTGAATACACTGCGGAAGGATGGACGCCCAAAGACACTATTGTCTCCAATGAGCATTTTTTCAAAAACTGGGCGGACCTGCCGCAGATATATCATGCTGGAGGTGATACTCTGGCTGTTTCTTGGCTGATGATGAGCGGGGAGGGAACCTATGATTACGACGTGCAAGTGGCCATGTCCATAGACAGAGGAAAAACCTGGTCAGAGCCGGTCGTGCCCCATCAAGACAGCATTAAAGGTGAACATGGTTTTGTTTCATTTTATAACTTTGGAAAAGAAACAGGCTTGATTTGGTTGGATGCCCGCAACATGATGGATGGCGGTCATGATAACGGATCAAGTGCTATGCGTTTGTATGTTTCAACCATAAATACTAAAGGTGATTTGGGATTGGAAGTTATGGTGGATAATATGGTATGTGAATGCTGTCCCACAGCAGCAGTGAATACCAGTGTTGGCCCATTGATAGCCTACAGGGACCGCAGCCATGATGAAACTCGAAATATTCAGATGGTTTTCACCAACGGAGCTCAAGTACCCTATACATTGCATGATGACGGCTGGGTCGTTCCCGGTTGTCCTGTTAATGGACCGGCTATGAGCGCCGCTGGGAATAATGTTGCCATTGCCTGGTACACAGCCCCGGATAACAATCCGCAAGTGAATGTTGCCTTTTCCAATGATGCTGGGCGTACTTTTGGAAAACCCCTACGGTTGGATGAGGGTTCAGCCATTGGCCGTACAGATCTATTATGGCTGGATAAAGAAACTGTACTGGTGAGCTGGCTGGAAGAAGGTGATGAATCAGGTAACCTAGAATTAATGATTGTGCATGCTTCATCAGGCAAAACGAACACACTGGAATCATTCTCAATAAGTTCTGGAAGAGGCAGTGGTTATCCTAAACTGGCATTGATTGAAGGGTTTGTTTTTGTAACCTGGACCGAGCCAGGAGAGGATGGAAAAGTTTTTACTGATTGGATACCTTACAAAAGTTAATTCATGTTCAAAAACTCCTTTTCATTGTTCTACGCGTTCGTAAATTCATTAAGTAAGACATGCGCATAAAAATCTTCAACTGGATCACCCGCCTACTTATGTTGGTCATGTTCGCTGGTGTTTTGCCCTTATCTACAGCTGCAGTACAGGCCGCTGTTGTCCAACAAGACAAGAAAAAAAAGAAGAAATCCTCCAAAAAGAAGAAATCCTCCAAAAAGAAGAAATCCTCAAAAAAGAAAAAGCCTGCGAAGAAAAAGAAATCCTCAAAAAAGAAAAGACGCTCCAAGAAAAAATCTTCTAAAAAATCAAAATCAGCAGCACCAAAAAAGGTGGCTGCAACACCTATCTCCAAAAAAGAAATTTCAGTTATTCAGTTGACAGGGGAATTATTTGATTACACCAATAAGATGAAGACCAGTAGCCGCCGATTGGCCCATGCCACAAGCTACTTGGCGGCACCTCAAAAGAAAGCAGTGGTGCACATTGAATCCAAAGCGAAATACACAACCCGGGATTATGAAGAAGCCGCAGAAAAAGCACCGTATGATGTACGCACACAGCGTCAATTGGGTATGCATTATGAGCAAATCCACGATTGGGAAAATGCCAAGGATGTTTACATGCGCGTACTGACTCAAAATCCATTAAACTCGGATGCTCATTTCTATTTAGGCAATATGTACCAGAATATGGGTGAAATGAAAAAAGCACAGCAGTCTTATGAAGAAGCACTGGCATTGGATCCCAACCATAGAGCCACACTTGATATCCTGGCTTCCGGCAGGGGAACATTAGAGAATACCGCTGTATTGGAGCAAAGCGCCGCCAAGAACCCCGACGGCCCTGCACAAAAACTAACGCTTATTCAAAAGAAGATCAATACGGGTAGTTACGAAGATGCCATCAAACTGGCGGTATTGGCCCAGGAAACTTTTCCTGAACAGGGCGGTTTTGTTTACCTGCAAGGTAGAGCTTATGAAGAAATGGGTGAGATCGACCGGGCAAAATTCTCCTACCAGCGGTCCATCAAAATGGATCCACGGAATGAGGACGCCCATTTATCACTGGGTCACTTGTATTTCAATCAAGGCAAATATGTCTACGCTGCCCTGGCCTTCAGCGATGTAGTCTACCTGAATAATTACGATGTGGACGCCCGATATATGCAGGGCTTGAGTTTTTTCAACGCCAATGAATGGGGCCGGGCCGCAACAGCCTGGGAGGACCTTCTCCATTATGCACCTCAGCATCCACTGGTAATAACATTACTGCCTCAGGCCTACTATATCATGGCCGTGGAATACAATCGTTTGGGTAAATCGTCTCTGGGCAGGACTTCTTTCAGCAAAGCCTTGAGCGTGAACAACTATTCCCGGAGTTGGCTGCCCGGCGCCATGCGTACCCTGGGTAAATATTATCGTGAAAAGGGCATGCATAAAGAATCTCTGGTCGCCTATCAGGAAGTAGTGGAGCTCAAACCCATGGACTCTGAAGCGTACACAGGCATGGGCATCACCTATTGGAAGATGAATGAACACCAGCTGGCGAAGGCCGCCTGGCAGCGCAGCCTGGAACTGAACCCCGACAGCAACGAAGCCCGGGGTTGGCTCATGATCGCTCACCAGAGCTGATCTTCAGTTCGAATATATTTTTTATAAATCGTATTTCTTTAATGAAAAAAATTATCCCTTTATTTTTCATTGGCAGTATTCTAGCCCAAACTCACTATGCAGGTGATGACAACGTCTGGCAAGGTGTCCACGCCTTTTATAATTATGAAACAGCTGATGCAATAGAGATACTGGCAAAAGCACGTGTGGAAACACCAGAAAATCCTACTGTGCACCTGACCTGGGCAGCCGCCCTCTGGCTCCATAACCAGGCTAACTCATCCGTGGAGCAAACATATATTGATTTGGAGAATGATCTAAATGAGGTCATTTCTGTGTATGAAGAATTGGTACAGAAATATCCGGAGGAGCCCATTTATAAATTATATCACGGTTCCGCCAAGGGGCTCATGGCCCGTATCTATTTGGGCAAAAAGGAATGGCTCAATACATTGGAATGGGCATATTCCGGTTTTCGTGTTATCCAAAAAGTGGAAACAGAACATCCTGATATCATTGATGCGACTTTGCCCATTGGTATTGTAGAGTATTACGCCGGCTTGAGCAACGTCCTCATCCAGTGGGGCGCCAGTTTATTGGGTCTGGATCCATCCCGTGAGTTGGGATTGGAAAAAATCGAGCGAGCGGCCAATGAGGGTCCTTGGGCCTGGATCGAAGCGAAAGGTATTTTATCCTTTTTGTACCTTTGGGTGGACGTAGAACCGGGAAAAGCGTTGGAGCATAGTGGTAAACTGGTGGAGGAATTCCCCAGGAATTTCTATTTCCGCATTCTCTATACAGAAAGCCTCATCCGCAGTGGGAAAATGAATTCAGCATTGACATCCCTGAACACATTGAAAAAAATATACCCCAACCTCACCGATATTCAAAAAAGTTGGTATTATGGTTATTTACAGTATGAGTTTGGATTATTCCATTTTAAAGAGGGTAAAAATGATAAAGCGCTGGTTTACATTAATGAAGCAGTGCATAATTACGGTGCCGAACTGGACATTATTCTAGCTAACGCCTGGTGTTTGAAAGGTCAACTTCATGACTTGAAAAATGAGCGTAATAAGGCCATCACTGCTTATGAAGAATGCGTTGATCTGGGTAATTATACGTACACCATTGATCTGTCCAAGATGTATTTAGAAACGCCTTTTCAGAATTAAATTTACACGTGGAAAACTACCTCCCATTTTGTAATAGCTTGAGCCGTTACTCGCGATTTCAAACTCGAGAAGTATCTGTCGGTGATGTGATTGTTGGTGGCGATCAGCCCCTTCGTATCCAGTCCATGACCACTACCGATACCATGGACACCATGAGCACGGTGGAGCAATCCATCCGTATGATCGATGCCGGTTGCGAAATCGTCCGCATTACCGCTCCCAGTATGAAAGAAGCGGAGAACCTGAAAAATATCAGAGATGCACTCCACCACCGCGGCTACAAACATCCTTTGGTGGCTGACATCCATTTTACGCCCAACGCCGCGGAGATCGCCGCTCGGATCGTAGAAAAGGTCCGCGTGAATCCCGGTAATTATGCCGATAAGAAAAAATTTGAGATCCTGGAATACACTGATGCACAGTACAAAGCAGAACTGGAACGCATCCGGGAACGCTTTCTGCCCTTGGTAAAAATCTGCAAGGAAGAAGGTACGGCCATGCGCATAGGTACCAATCATGGCTCTCTCTCGGATCGCATCATGAACCGCTACGGTGATACGCCGTTGGGTATGGTGGAGTCAGCCATGGAATTTACCCGTATTTGTATCGATGAAAATTATCACGAAATCATTTTTTCCATGAAGGCCAGTAATCCCCAGGTTATGATCCAGGCCTACCGCCTCTTGGTAGCTACAATGATGAAGAAGGGCATGGATTATCCACTACACCTTGGTGTGACGGAAGCCGGTGAAGGTGAGGACGGTCGTATCAAATCCGCTGTAGGAATTGGTTCCCTTTTGGAAGATGGACTAGGTGATACGATCCGTGTGTCCCTCACGGAAGAGCCGGAAGCGGAAATTCCAGTAGCCAAAGCATTGGTAGATCGTTATTCAGCCGATCGGTCAACTCAATTACCCGAAATTGCAGATCCGCCATTTCATCCCTATGAATTTGAAAAACGACAATCTGTAAACGTTAATAATGTAGGCGGGGAGGAAGTCCCCAGGGTTATCATTGATTTGAGTGATCTGGAAATTATCACACCAGCGCAACTGAAGCACTGTGGTCATTATTATAATGAAGAGTTAGATAAGTGGACCACTGCAGATGCAGCAGCTGACTTTATATATATAGGTAACAAGTCTATAAATTTTAATCTACCCGGAATGGTGAGCGTTATTCAGGATAGTAAATCATGGAGTATCGCTCCACAAACATATCCATTGTTTAAAGGTACTGATAAAGTTAACACTTCCACTAATCTGAATTTTGTGCAGTGTTCATTAGTAGATTTGGACGAGACATTTATAAAAGCACTTCCGGCTAATTCAGTATTAGTGCTTGAAGCAAAAACAGATCATGCCATGGCTGAAATGCGCGCTGCATTTTTCAATCTGGGTACTGTACCGGTCATAATGAAACGAGACTTTAGTGCACTGGATCGAGAACACTGCCGTTTGTATGCTTCCACTGACTTCGGTGGTTTGTTCATTGATGGTTTTGGAGATGGTATCTGGCTGAACTCAAACCAGGATAAAGATTTTATCAATCAAACAGCTTTTGGCATTTTACAGGCTACCCGCANGCGTATTTCCAAAACGGAATATATTTCCTGCCCATCCTGCGGTCGGACACTATTCGATCTCCAGGAAACAACTGCCATGATTCGTAAGCGCACCGATCATTTAAAAGGCCTCAAGATCGGCATCATGGGTTGTATAGTGAATGGTCCCGGTGAAATGGCCGATGCCGACTATGGCTATGTGGGCAGCGGGAAGGGTGTCATTTCATTATACAAAGGAAAAGAAGTTGTGCGTAAAAATATCCTTGCTGAAAATGCTGTAAATGAATTAATTGATTTAATTAAAGAACACGACGACTGGGTTGATGGGTAATAAAAAACATTAACATCTGAACGCATTAACATTTGAATATTTTACAACTTGAGCACTTTGATTTGATGGCTCTCTCTTTGTAGTTTGGATTGATAATTCGGAAACAGGTAAGCCATGAAAAAGTTATTCATTCCACTATTTTTAATTTNATTTATTTGGTCGCAAGACTTTGAACCGACAAACATGACGCCCATTGTGGCCTATTGGAAAACGCTGACACCAACCCAAAAAGAGACCTATTTATTTTCCTATATGACTCAAACCTATGAAACATATGAAGCATTGAAGAATGAACTCGGCTATACGGAATTAACCAAATGGTATTATGACAATAGAGCTGAATTGGTCTTTGGTATATTTGATCAATTGGAGGAAAAAGACCTGGATGAATTTGTCGGCTGGATAGATGAATTTTACAGCAACGATGACTTTGTGAATAAACCTTTTTATGAAGCCATGGCCTTTTCCTTTCGCTTTCAACAGGCAGTTGGTGAGACACTGTGGGAAAAATATGAAAATGTAAAATATGGGAAAATCAAACCCCGTGAGGAGTAATGTCATTATATAAACCGAAATTTTTGTCTGAGNGGAATATCATCAGACAGGAGGGGGGATATAAATTATTGATCAAAAAAAAAGGCTGGGTGGTATTGGCTACGTTTTTCATTTTTTACCTGATTCGTGATTCTATTTTATACTTGCTGATTCCCTATCTGGTCATTANCGAAATCATCACATGCATTTGATGCTGGCGAAGGTTTTAAGCTCTGCCATACTCGGAATCGATTCANTACAGAAGTTTAGACAGGCAGCTCTGGTTGGAGTAAATTCATTTTCAAATATCAGATATGAGAAAACACGTTTCAATATTTGTAATGGGTGTCATAATTGGCTCCTTTTTTCTTGCGGGTTGCAATACCAATAAAGAACAATTCAGCCTCANTTCAAAAAGTTATGAAATGTGGCGTGATTACATNACNCCTACAGAAAATGAATTGTTGTGGACGTCTATACCTTGGCGGAGTTCTTTCAGAGANGGATTGATTGATGCTGATGAGTACCAAAAACCATTGTTGTTATGGGCCATGAATGGTCATCCATTGGGTTGTACATGAAACAACGGCGTAGCGGGCCGGAGGTCCGTTTGGTCAGATCCCCGAATTATCAAAATTACAGAACATTTTATTCCCACNACAGATGAAGTGTGGCGCCTGCAGCGGGTTCAAGATTTAGATGCCACTTTTTTTCAAGAAATGGCAAATAAGGGCCACTATCAAACTGCAGGTCAAACACGACAGGGGATCTATGTATGCAGTCCCAATGGTAAACTGTTGAGTTCTATTAATTCTCTCAATGCAGATGATGTCTTGAAATCAATTATGAATGGATTGGAAAAGTGGAATGGTTTATCAGCATCTGAAAGACAATTACCCAGTGATCAAACGTTAAAGCCTTTACACCGCTGGGAAAATAGTTANCCAGATCAAGGACTCGTTCTGACCTCTGCAAACGCAGATTTANTCACCGATCCGCCACTCCAAACCAATCGAAGTGATCGTTCGAATATGGATCATGTATGGTTCAGTAAATCCGAAGCGAGACAGTGGCTTCCAGATGATCCTAAAGAAGGGGATGTTTATGACCTGCCTGATCACTTGGCAAATCGCCTATTTTGTTTTCACCTGGTCGACAATGTTCGGGGTCAAACCCTACCATTTGCANCTCAAGAAATAAAGAAGTCCAATCTGCAGATCGAAGTTCAAGAGCGACACCAGTCAAACGTACGAATCAAGATTAGAGGTCATTCCAAATCAGTTGCAAAAGGTGAGTGGTTNTTGGGGAAAAATGACTGGACACCTACATATCCNCTTGACCATAGTATGAAAACTGAAATGCTTGGTAAGGCGACCTTTGATCTGTCTCTGAATAGATTTATGGAATTTGAAATGGTGGCGATTGGTAAGCGTTATGGTAAGACACAGAACAACAGTAGAAATAACAGCCCTNATTCAAGTTACATTGGATTTTTGTTCACCTTGGCTGAAAATCGAGCATCGGAGAAAATAGCACCTGCGTTTGTGGATATTTATAATGCGGATTGGATCGTAAAACCTTAAAACTAAAGAGTACAGAAGTTTAGATAGACAGCTTTTGCTGGAGTAAATTTCCCACCAATTTTAAAATAAGAACCATGTACTTGATTATATCCACNAGCCTGANCNNCAANAGNCGTAGCNGGATTTTAGCNCAANNCGCACTANCGGTTTTTAATGAAAAAGNGGTTNGTGCTGAANTCTTTGATCTNCGAGATNTTGATTTACCTTTTTGTGATGGGGATAAATGCTATGATGATCCCACTGTAAAGAAATTAAAAGAAATNATTAAGCAAGCTGATTCAATCATTGTTGCCNGCCCTATTTATAATTACGATGTGAATGCTGTTGCAAAAAACCTGTTGGAAGTCACTGGCTCCAGCTGGAATGAAAAAGTAGTTGGTTTCATATGCAGTGCAGGCGGGAAGGGCAGTTATATGTCCGTTATGCCCTTTGCCAACAGCCTTATGCTGGATTACCGCTGCCGTATTATTCCCCGGTATGTTTATACGACTAGTGAATCATTTAATGAAGGCCAATTGGCAGATAATGAAATCATTGATCGAATAAATGAACTGGTTGACACAATTATTACCTGGAGTAGTTCATAACCCATTTTTTTTCTATTCCCTGACTAGATTCTACTCGTGAATCGAATCATCCCCATCATTATTACACTCATTATATACAGTTGTGCACCTGTTTCGGTGGTCATGGACCGCTATGACAATGATCAGGAGAAAATGG
>PAWC01000051.1 GCA_002713385.1 Fidelibacterota bacterium | reverse complement strand
ACCGCCGCTTCGATCTGCTGAACACTATTGGCGTGAATAAAAGCAGGGAGTCCACCCTTAACTACGGCAGCCATGCTAACCCATTTCAAGTCTGTTTTCTGCAAAGAGTTTTCCGTGTCTGCGCTTTGAACATAAGCACGGGCTTTGTCCAATATCTCATCCAATTCCTTGAGCTGTTTGTCTCTTTCCTTTTTCTGTTCTTCAGGGCTTTTTTGGGCCCATGGCGAATGACTCACGTTCATGCCCGGCCAGTGAATATGCATGCCAACCGGTGCTTTGAGTGTTGCCGTTTCTGATGTCCAGCCGTCCAGCATCATGGCGGCAGAGGTCCCGGAGACCAATCCGCTTTGAGGTGCGGACAGGACAATGGCTATGCCATTGGAGCGGGTGACTGGTATGATTTCTGAATCAGGGTTGTAACTGACCTCCGCCCGCACATTTGGATTAAAGGATCCGACTTCCGCGAAATCCCGCGTGGATCGGACTGCATTGACCTCCACCAGGCCCATGATGGAATTGGCGGAAATAAGCCCGGGGTAAACGTGTTTTCCCGGTAGTGAAACGACCTCTATCTTATTTAGTAGTTTAGTGAACTTATTTCCCGTGTAAACGATTTTACCATTTTCGAACAATAAAAAACCTTCTTCAATAGGGGGTCCTGAAATGGGATGGATAGTCACATCTTTAATTAAAATAGCATGATCTTGCTGTGACGCAGGAATTTGATCCGATGCAAATGTGAATGAAAAGAAAGCTATAAGAGTAATAAACCGTTTCATCGTGCACCTCCATCCGAACAGGAGTAGGCGTGGTTGTGCCAGTCTCCTTTTGGTTTCATGAAATTGTCTTCGCTCTTGTCATCGCTGGCCAGGATCTTCTGAATCAGCATATTCCGCTCTGCTGCGATCTGTTCACGCATAGTTGCATCCCGTTCTTTATTGAAATAATTCGTTCCTTCGATCCAGGTCTGTTCACACGATGCATAGGAAGAAAGGGGATTATCATTCCAGATGACAAAATCGCCGTGCTTCCCTTGTTCCAGCGATCCCACGTATTGGTCAATACGCAGCTGTTTGGCGGGATTGATGGTCACAAATTTCAGCGCTTCCTCTTGGGAGACACCGCCGTACTTCACCGCTTTGGCTGCTTCGGTGTTCATGCGCCGGGCCAGCTCATTGCTGTCCGAATTATAGGATACTAATACACCCACTGAACTCATGAGTGTGCCGTTATAGGGAATGGCATCGATCACTTCAAATTTATAGGCCCACCAATCGGTGAATGTGGACGCGCCGGCGCCGTGTTCAGCCAGCCGTTCGGCGATCTTATAGCCTTCCAGAACGTGCTGAAANGTTGCGATGGTAAAACCAAAATCATCAGCGATGCGGGTCAGCATCAGGATCTCATCCTGGCGATAGGAGTGGGAATGGACCCAGCGTGTGCCTTGCATGATCTCCACCAGGGCATCCAGTTCCAGGTCTTTACGCACCGGTAAACTATTTGGATTATGCTTCTTTACAAATCCGTTCAGTCCCAAGGCTTCAGCGTAATCCGTTGCGGTGGAAAAGGCATCGCGGATAATCTGTTCTACGCCCATGCGAGTCTGGGGATAGCGGGTGGTAAATTTATCTCCCCAGTTGGACTGCTTCACGTTTTCTCCCAAGGCAAACTTGATTCCCTGGGGTGCTTCATTGAATAGAATTCCTTCTGGATCTTGTCCCCAGCGTAGCTTTATCACGGCGTTCTGCCCACCGATGGCATTGGCTGAACCGTGTAGCACGTTGGCTGTGGTCAAACCACCGGCCAGTTGGCGATAGATGGCAATATCATTGCTGTTGAGTACGTCGTAGATGCGCACTTCCGCTGTAACCGATTGANTNCCTTCATTNATGGCAAAGGCAGAACTATGGTTATGNGCATCAATAAGTCCCGGGGTAACGTGCTTGCCAGTGGCATCAATTTCAAAAATATCTTTTCCGAATACATTCAGATCTTTTCCTATTTTTTCAATAANACCATTTTTGATGAACATATCGGCATTTTCAAATTTTCCTTCAGGACCGCAGGTCCAGATGGTGGCATTTTTTATTAATATCTTTTTGGTCTGTTCCGGTAGTTGAGAAAAACCATAGGCTCCCTCAGGATATACNGGTGTCAGCTCACTGGCAGATTCTTTTTTGGTTTCCTGTTTTTCATCTTCTTTTTCTTCCGCTTCATTCACCCATGATGCTGTCCATTGAATCTCGGAGCCATCCGGAGCAATTCCATTGCCAGAAATGGATTTATCCTTGAATGTACCAGAAAGGCGGATACTACCTTCAATATTCAATTCCTTACCTGGAAATGAAAACGCGAATCGGTGGGCTTCATTTTCCACAGCCTTAAGTTTGATTTCTGTTGAATCTACCACCAGCTTGCCGGACACTTTTTTGACTTTTTGGGTCAATTCCAGTGTTGCGTCAATGTTTAATCCGCCGGTTAAAGCGATGTCCCAGTTCCCGGATACATCATGCACAGGTTCATCCTTGAAGATGTATTGTTTACCTTGTATCCATACTTCAGTGATCTTTGTTTTTTTATCAAAATAGTCCCCATCAGTAATAACCAGGTTGGCCACAAAACCTTTAGCAATCATTCCCATATTATCCAATCCGAGTTGTCTGGCTGGAGCGGTGGTCAGGGCGGCCAGGGCANCATGCTTCGATAATCCTCGTTCCACGCTCCGCAGCAGGTTTTTGCGGAACTGTTTTCTGTCCTTTAGATCATTGGATGTAAGTGCGATATCAATACCGGCNTTGACCATCCGTGCGGCATTATCCGGTGCCTGGTCCCAGTGGCGGAGCTGTTCCAGATTATAATCCAATGCATCTTCCCATGAATCCACATCTGGTTTTTTGGGATAGTTCATGGGAACAATGATTGTTGTATTCAAGTTCTTGAGCTCATTTAACCTGCGGTATTCATATCCACTGCCTTTTAACGAATAATTGAAATCAAATTCTTCAGCGATCTTATCCACCCTCAATGCCGCTAGTTCATGACCTGTCTCAAAGCAAAAGGGTGCGTTGGTATTCATATACTCTGCCAGTGTTTCCAAAGCTCTGTCCGTTTCGGGAGGCTCGGTCTTATCACTATTGCGGTTATAGTATTGCCAGGCATTGGCATACCATTGAGCATCGTAGAATGTTTGCCGCATTAATGAAATGGCGCCCATGAGAGAACCGGGATAACCGGGGTCACCCCAACTGCCATGCTCAAAAGCCATGAACTGTGCAGGACCATTTTCCTTAATGACCGCTTCTGATTGCCAATCTCCCAAATGAATCAAAGCTGACCGTCCGCGGAAAATGCCTTTGGCTGGTACAACCTGTGCTGTGGTAAAACCCATTGCACGCAGACTTTCCAATTCTTTTTCTTTTGGATGAAATGTATCGAGCAGGTTGGCTTCTGGATGTACTTTTTTATTCCAATGATCGGTTGCTGGTCTGGNCTTGTCTTTCTTCTTCTCCTTATTCAAATCAAAAGTAGCTGGTTTTTTATCCTCCCGTTTCCAATAGCTCTCGATAAAACCTGCATAAACTGTTTTTCCTGATAGATCAATCTCAAAGGCATCAGCAGGAACATTTATTTTTTTACCAGCAGCTTCAATTACACCATTGCGAATTATTACTGTTGCATTTTCGATCTTTTTTCCTGGTTCGGGAATTAAGGTCGCATTTTTCAATGCAAATATACGGGGTGTATTATCATGGAGCCCTTTTACTGGCGCAACTTGGGCTGAAATGCCAGTAATAAAAGCTGAAAGAAAACCAGTCAATATTACTAATCTTTCAAGCATAAATTTTACCTTCTATTTATTTGTTAAAAATTCCTGCCCTGCAGATGGGCTTTGACAATTTCAGTAGTCAAGTATTTATATGCTTCATCAACAGTATCTGCAAAATAAAACAAATCCATATCTTTTTCAGATATCGTTCCCATTTTCATTAAATAATCAAAATCCACGACCTTTTTCCAGTATTTATTGTCATAGATAACAACAGGTACTTTTTTACGGATCTTTTCTGTTTGGATCAGGGTAAGGAGTTCCATGAGTTCGTCCAGCGTACCGAAGCCGCCAGGGAAAACGACCAATGCTTTTGCCAGATAAAGAAACCAGAATTTGCGCATGAAGAAATAATGGAAGTACAGGCTCAATTCTTCGGAAATCCATTTATTCCCTGATTGCTCAAAGGGTACAGAAATGTTGAGTCCCACAGCCAAGCCATTGGCTTCAGACGCGCCGCGGTTGGCTGCTTCCATGATACCCGGTCCGCCCCCTGATGTAATGATAAAACGACGCCTTTTTTCTTTCAAGCGCATACTCCATTTGGTGAGCTTATAGGCCAGTTTTCGGGAATCCTCATAATAGCGGCTCATCTCANAATCGCGCTTAAGCTGATCTTTTTCCTTTTTGGATATATTTTTAGGCGCGTTTTTTAGGGTTTGTTGTGCTTCATCCTGTGATTTGATCCGCGCCGATCCAAAGAATACAATGGTATCGGCGATCTTATTGCGTCGAAATCGCTGGAGCGGGCCAAAATATTCTGCAAGTATTCTTAATATTCTACCATCTGGGCTGCCGATAAATTTTGAGTCGTAATAAAATCTATCTTTATTTTTGTCTGCCATCGTATATGCTATAAATGAGCGGGAAGTTAAACAGAAAAAAATCAGATGGGAATGTATTCAGATTATATGTTTCCGCTACGATTGATGTAATTTCCACGTTATGAAAAAGCGACCACCACAGCAGTATTACCATGATTATCTGCAATTAAATAAAATTCTGGATAGCCAAAAACTCCTGAGTAGTGAGTATGGTCAGGAGGCCCACGATGAAATGCTTTTTATCATAATCCACCAGGTTTATGAACTGTGGTTCAAACAGTTATTACACGAATTAGATTCCATTCTTGCAGCATTTGATCGCGATGTGGTACAGGAATCCCATATTGGTATTGCCATCAGCCGCATCAACCGTATCATTGAAATTCAAAAAATTCTTATAGAACAGATTCAAGTATTAGAGACCATGACACCTATGGATTTTCTGGACTTTCGAGATCTGCTTATTCCCGCGTCCGGTTTTCAAAGTGTGCAATTCAGATTACTGGAAAACAAACTTGGCCTGGAAGAAAGTAGACGATATAGATATGGNGGAGGTAGTTATAAAACCCACGTAACCGATAAACATAGATCAGAAATTGAAGAAGTAGAAGCATCATCCTCACTATTTGTTTTGTTAGAAAAATGGCTGGAACGTACTCCATTTTTAGAATTTGAGGATTTCAATTTCTGGGAGCAATATCGGTCTGCGGTGAATAATATGTTGGCCAGTGACCGCAAGGTTATTGAGGAAAATGATCAGCTTTCTATTAAAGAGAAACAAACACATTTGAAGGAGTATGAAAAAACAGAAACCATGTTCGATGCTCTCTTTGATGAAGAAAAACATATTGAGCTGATCGAAAAAAAGGAAAGACGGCTGTCATACAAAGCAACACAAGCGGCATTGCTTATTTTATTATATCGAGATCAACCCATATTACATAACCCTTATATACTATTAAGTAAACTCGTAGATGTTGATGAGCTCCTTACCACTTGGCGCTACCGTCATGCACTAATGGTTATGCGCATGATCGGCAGAAAGATCGGTACCGGNGGTTCTACAGGATCTTCTTATTTGAAAGAAACGGCAGAACGACATCGTGTTTTTGAAGATTTAGCCAATTTAACAACATTCCTGATACCGCGATCAGCCCTACCGGTGTTACCTGATCATATTGTACGCAACCTTGGTTTTTATTACGATGCTGGAGAAGATAAATGAATTTAAGTCTAGATGGAAAACGAGCACTTGTTTGCGGCAGTACTGATGGTATCGGTAAGGCCTGCGCACAACTCATGGCTGCAAGGGGAGCGGTGATCGTATTAGCTGCCCGGAATAAAAAAAAGCTGCAAACCACTCTAAATGAATTGGCTGGAGCTGGGCACAGTTATATATGCGCAGACTTTGATGATCCAGATGATTTGAAACAAAAAACAACCGACCATCTAGCTGAAACGGGTCCAGTTCATATATTGATGAATAATACTGGTGGGCCTCACGGCGGTCCGCTTATTGAAGCCAAAGCTGAAGAATTTGAGATAGCTTTTCGTCGACATGTCATTTCTAATCAATTTTTAGCGCAAGCAGTGGTTCCGGGAATGAAAAAACTGGGGTATGGGCGCATCATTAATATTATTTCCACATCTGTTCGCCAGGTGATCCCGGGACTGGGTGTATCTAATACCATCCGCGGAGCTGTGGCCCAATGGGCGAAAACGTTGGCTCTGGAACTNGGTCCGGACGGCATTACCATCAATAATATTTTACCCGGCTATACTAACACAGACCGCTTGAAAGAACTCTTGGAGAAGTGGGCAGATGCCGCTGGTGTTAGCTATGATGAAATGGTGGACAGCATTGCCAATAAAACATCCTTGCGCCGTATTGGAGAACCGCAGGAAATTGCATTCGCTGTTGCCTTTTTAGCATCTGCTGCAGCTAGTTATATAAACGGTACAGATTTTTCTATTGATGGCGGACGCTTCGGAGCTTGATGGAAACAATAGCCAATTACATTAATGGTGAATTCGTTCCTTCAAATTCTGGAAGTTATATGGACGTTTTTGAACCAGCTACGGGCCAAGTCTATGCCCAAGTACCAGATTCAAAAAANGATGATGTAGAATCTGCCGTCAAAGCTGGGTCTGNTGGTTTTGAATCATGGTCTAAAACATCTCCCGTAGACCGTTCACAGATCATGCATCGGATTGCGGATGGACTTGAAAATCGACTGGTTGAATTTGCTAAATATGAATCCAGAGATACAGGCAAACCCGTTTCTTTAGCAACGCTTGTCGATATTCCGAGAGCAGTTTCTAATTTTCGATTNTTTGCTAATCATTTATTGACCTTCGATTCAGAAACTGTTTTAGATGGAAATGGTTCTACAAACAGAATTGTGCGTTATCCATTGGGCGTAGTGGGCTGCATTTCACCATGGAATCTACCACTGTATTTATTTACTTGGAAAATTGCTCCGGCTCTTGCTACAGGAAATTGCGTGATCGGAAAACCTTCTGAATTAACGCCATTCACAGCATTCAAATTGGGTGAGATCTGCCAAGAAGCAGGATTGCCAAATGGAGTGTTAAATATTGTTCACGGATCAGGGAAAAACACAGGATCAGCTATTACCACCCATCCAGATATCAAAGCTATTTCTTTTACAGGCGGGACAAAAACGGGTGAGATTGTTAGTCAATCTGCAGCACCACAATTCAAAAAATTATCATTAGAATTAGGCGGTAAAAATCCCAATATTATTTTTGCTGATTGTGAATTTAATGAAATGCTGGAAACAACATTAAAATCTTCATTTTCAAATCAGGGTGAGATCTGTTTATGCGGTTCAAGAATTTTGGTGGAAGATTCGCTCTTTGAAAGATTTCGTGATGCTTTTGTTGAAAAAACGCATTTATTAAAAGTCGGTGATCCCAATGATGATNATACAGATCTTGGAGCGCTTATTTCCAAAGATCATTTGGAAAAAGTACTGGGGTTTGTTGCTTTAGCTGAAAAAGAGGGTGGAACTGTTTTAACGGGTGGAAAGAAAATTCCAATCAATGGACGCTGTGAAAATGGATATTTCATGAAGCCAACGATTGTTGAGGGATTAGAAAATGATTGCCGCACCAATCAGGAAGAAATATTTGGTCCTGTAGTCACACTTGTCCCATTTTCATCTGAAGAAGAAGCAGTTTCAATCGCCAATTCAACAGATTTTGGATTAGCGGCTACTGTTTGGAGCAGCGATTTGGATAAAGCGCATCGTGTGGCTGGCCGAATTGATTCTGGGATCGTATGGATCAATTGCTGGATGGTCCGGGACTTGAGGACACCTTTTGGTGGTATGAAAAATTCCGGTGTTGGTCGTGAAGGTGGTGATGAAGCATTACGGTTTTTTACTGAACAAAAAAATATTTGTGTGAGTTATTAATGACACCAAGGTATGAAAAACANATATTCGTATGTATAAAAGAGAGACCTGAAGGCCATCCCCGTGGTTGCTGTTTGGATAAAGGCAGCATGGACATCCGCAATAGATTCGTCCAACTAATCAATCAGCATGGTTTGAAAGGGAAAGTCCGGGCAAATAAAAGCGGTTGTCTGGATGTCTGCGAAATGGGCATCAATCTTGTTATATATCCAGATAATCTTTGGTACACTGGAGTAACTGATACAGATGTAGATGAGATCTTTGAGAAATCCGTATTGAACGATGATATTGTGGATAGGCTTGCCGCCACAGAGGAAACTTGGGCAACTTGTCAAAAAATTAGAAATAATGAGTTATGAGTAAATTAATACGCTCTGACAAAGCACCAGAACCAGTGGGGCTTTATCCCCATGCACGGAAAGTGGGTAATCTAATTTTTCTTTCTGGTGTTGGGCCTCGTAAACCGGATTCAAAAGAAATCCCAGGCGTTGAGTTGGATGAAAATGGAAATGTGATCGCTCATGATATTAAGACCCAATGCCATTCTGTTTTTGAAAATGTTCGCATAATTCTGGAAGAATCCGGCAGTAACTGGAATAACCTGGTGGATGTGACTGTATTTCTAACCGATATNAAAAATGATTTTGAGACGTATAACAACGTCTATGCTGAATATTTCAAAGACANCCAACCGTGCAGGACAACGGTTGAAGTATCATCTTTGCCCACTCCCATTGCTATAGAATTAAAATGTATAGCAACAATTGAATAGGAAAATAAAATGTCAATAACATCNCCAATTAACTTTCAAAAGTGGATCGCTGAAAATAAGCATCTCTTAAAACCGCCTGTTGGGAATCAAGTTGTCTATGACGGGACGGATTTTATGATTATGGTTGTGGGCGGCCCCAATTCACGAAAAGATTATCATGTCGATACAGTTGAAGAATTCTTCTACCAGCTGGAAGGGGACATGCTGCTGAAGATCATGGATGCTGGAAAAAGGGNAGATGTGCCTATCAAAGAAGGTGAAATTTTTTTATTACCAAAAAATGTACCCCATTCGCCCCAACGGTTTGAGAATACGGTTGGCCTGGTGGTGGAATACCAGCGGGAAGAAGGCGCCCTGGATGCCTTCCAGTGGTATTGCGATGAATGCGATGAGCTTCTTCATGAAGTCACCCTTGATCTGGAAAATATCGTCACCCAATTACCACCCTTATTTGAAGCTTACTGGAACAACATAGATGCCCGAACCTGTGATAAATGCGGTGCTGTACAAGAACCTCCTAATTAGCAATCGAATTTGAAAATAGATATACATACTCATATTCTTCCTAGAGAATGGCCAGACTTAAAAGAGAAGTATGGTTATGGAGGCTGGATCCATTTGGATCATCATCAGACCGGTTGTGCGCGCATGATGAAAGATGATCATTTTTTCAGAGAAGTAGAATCAAACCTCTGGGATCCGGGAGTACGGATGTCTGAATGTGAAAAACACGGTGTTGATGTCCAAGTCCTTTCCACGGTTCCGATCATGTTCAGTTACTGGGCAAAAGCAGATGATGCCCTTGATATTTCCAAATTACTAAATGATCATATTGCAGCAATCATTGCTGAATTTCCCAAGAGATTTATAGGNTTGGGTACTATACCATTACAAAATGAAGGTTTGGCTATCAGAGAATTGGAACGTTGCACAAATGAATTGGATTTAGCTGGTGTACAGATTGGTTCTAATGTAAATCAGTTAAATTTGGATGCTGATGCACTGTTTTCAGTATTTGAAGCTGCGCAAGATCTGAATGCAGCCATTTTTGTCCATCCGTGGGATATGATGGGCGAGAGCGAAATGAAAAAATACTGGCTGCCGTGGCTGGTGGGTATGCCAGCAGAAACGAGTAGAGCTATATGTTCCTTGATCTTTGGTGGCGTATTTGAACGTCTGCCAAACCTTCGCGTAGCCTTTGCACATGGCGGCGGCTCGTTCCCCGGAACAGTAGGACGTATCCAGCATGGTTTTGATGTACGTCCGGACTTATGCGCAGTTGACAACAATGTTTCCCCAAAAAATTATCTTGAAAAATTCTGGGTGGATTCCCTTGTCCATGATAGAGATACCCTGGATTATTTGATCAAAAAAATTGGTGTTAATAAGATCGCTTTGGGAACTGATTATCCCTTCCCGCTGGGTGATCTGGAGCCCGGAAAACTGATTGAGTCATCTAATTATACAGATGAGATGAAAAAGAAAATGCTCTCGAGAAATGCCCTGGACTGGCTGGGNCTGAATCACAAAAATTTCAGCTAATGTATTGTTCAATAGAAATTGATAATCGTCTTTATCACTATGATACGGATAACTTTTATGATTTATCCATACCATTGGATTTTGAAGGACCTCAAGCTAATTATTTCGATGTTGAAAAAGCATCTGCCACACCCTTCAAAAGTGAAGCTGTTATTGGGGATACAGAGCAGGGCGGAGGTTGCAACTTCGATGTGGTATCGTTCATACCTCATTGCAATGGCACACATACAGAATGTGTGGGGCATATTGTGCATGAAGATATTCTTGTAAATCAATTAATCAAGGATTCATCATTCCCCGCGACACTGATTACTGTAAGACCAGAAAACAATGTTATCCATGCTGATCAGGTTAATATAGAAAATGTATTCAATACAGCCATAATAGTCCGTACGCTGCCCAATGCCGAAGAAAAACTGTCAGCGATATATGATGCTGAAAATATCCCGCCTTATTTTTCAAATGAAGCCATGCATAAAATTGCTGCAGTGGGTATACAGCATTTACTCGTGGATATGCCGTCTATTGACCTGGCTTTTGANGAAGGNAAACTGGTTAACCATCATATTTTCTGGAATGTAGAACAAGGCAGCCATGATCTAAATGGAAGTCCACCTTCATCAAAAACGATCACTGAAATGATTTATGTTCCCAATGATATTTCTGATGGTAGTTATTTACTCCAGATTCAAATCACAAATTTTATGAGCGACGCCGCTCCCAGCAGNCCTATTATTTTTCCCCTGGAATTATCATGAATTACCAAGCATCNTTATCTTTTGNGGAACAGATGGATCAAANTGATCCATTAAAAGACTNCCGCAACCGGTTTCATTTTCCGCAACAAAATGGACAGGATATCTTATATTTCGGTGGCAATTCACTGGGACTGATGCCCAAAACAACAGCGGCCATGGTGAATGAAGAATTGGATGTCTGGGAGAAAAAAGCAGTCATCGGCCAGCACGCACACTGGGAAGCATACCATGAACATTTAACCGCAGCCACTGCACGATTAACGGGAGCGAAACCTTCCGAAGTGGTGANCATGAATGCCCTNACAGTAAATCTTCATATATTATTGGTTTCCTTTTATCAACCTACAGCGAAGCGAAATAAAATCGTCATCGAAAAAGGCGCCTTTCCTTCAGATCAATATGCAGTNGAGTCCCAGATCAAATTCTATGGCCATAATCCAAAGGATGCATTAATTGAATTAACTCCCCGCGATGGTGAAAAATGCCTGCGTACAAAAGATATTCTAAAAACATTAAAAGAAAATAGCGATTCCATTGCTACTATATTGATTGGTGGAGTCAATTATTATACAGGTCAGGCCTTTGACATGAAAGCCATCACGAAAGTTGGACGAAAAATCGGTGCTTATGTTGGCTATGATCTGGCCCATGCTGCAGGAAATTTGTTATTGAAGCTTCACGACTGGGATGTGGATTTTGCTGCGTGGTGCAGTTATAAATATCTCTGTGCAGGGCCGGGAAGTCCCGGTGGTGTGTTTGTTCATGAACGGCATGCGAATTGGGATGGTCCGCGATTTGCCGGCTGGTGGGGTCACGATAAGAAAACACGTTTTGAAATGGACCCGGACTTTGTTCCAATTACGGGAGCTGAAGGCTGGCAGATCAGCAATGCGCCCATTTTATCCATGGCCTGTTTGCGCAAGTCCATGGATATCTTTGATGAAGTCGGTATGGTTGCTTTACGGGAAAAAAGTGAAAAGCTCACNGGTTTACTGGAATTCCTGATCAACACCTTAAAAGATAAAGTGACCATCATAACACCTGCTGATCCAAACCAGCGCGGCTGCCAGTTATCACTGGTAGTACATGAAAACGGGAAAAGTGTTTTTGAAAAATTGAGTGAAAATGGTGTGGTGTGTGACTGGAGGGAACCGGATGTGATCCGTATTGCACCTGCACCATTATATAATTCCTATTCTGACGTATATNGATTTTTTGAGATCCTGAAATCTCTGGTTGAATAACACCCATGGGTGAAAAAATCACCTTAATCGGCGCCGGGCTTACTGGTCCTCTTATGGCCACCTATCTGGCAAAGCGTGGTTATGAAGTCGATATCTATGAACGTCGTCCGGATATGCGTAAAGAGTCCATCAGTGCTGGACGTTCCATCAACCTAGCCATGTCCATCCGCGGTATCCACGCTCTGAAAGAAGTAAAGCTCTACGATAAGATCGCTCCCTTCACTATTTCCATGAAAGGGCGCATGATCCACAACCTAGACGGCTCAACAAATTTGCAGCCCTATGGCCAAAAACCGGAGGAGGTCATTTATTCAGTTTCCCGGGCCCAGCTGAATATGGAACTCATGACTTTGGCTGAAGAGACAGGGCAGGTGAATATCCATTTCAACCGGAAATGTACTGGTATGGATCTGGATGAGAATACAATAACTTTAGTTGATACTAATTCAGGTGATGAAATTATCATTCCCGTAAATCGGGTTATGGGAGTAGATGGATCAGCATCGGCAGCACGGGATGCCATGGTTGCAAAAGGAAATTTTGATTTCACATATATACCATTAGGCCATGGCTACAAAGAGTTAACCATGCCACCGGGAGCAGATGGCAATTTTCAAATGGAAACCAACGNTCTACACATCTGGCCCCGGGGACAATTTATGCTCATCGCCCTACCCAATATGGACCGTTCATTTACCTGNACATTGTTTTTCCCCATGGAAGGGCCAACTAGCTTTGCCACGGTTCGAACAGAAGTTGAAATTTTCCGCTTTTTCAAAGAACAATTTCCCGATGTGGTACCCTTAATATCGGATCTCGTGTCAGATTTTCAAACGAATCCTACTGGAAAATTGGGTTCGGTGTATTGCAGTCCCTGGCATGTGGAGGATAAGGCTGTGCTTCTTGGTGATGCCGCTCATGCTGTGGTACCGTTTTTTGGCCAAGGGATGAACGCCTCGTTTCAAGATTGTTCCGTGTTGAATCAACTCATTGAGGAATACGACAATGATTGGGGAAAAATATTGTCAGAATTTTCCAGAACTCACGTGCAAAACGGTCATGCCATCGCTGACATGGCACTTGAGAATTATCTGGAAATGCGCGACCATGTAAATGATCCATCTTATATAAAACGACGGGAACTGGAATTAAAAATGGAACACATGTTTCCGGATAAATTCATACCCCGCTACTCCATGGTTTCATTTCATCGTATTCCTTATGCAGAGGTCTATAAACGGGGAGAGAAGCAGTTTGAAGCTCTAGATACAATGTTGAATGTGTTTGATAATCTTTCTGAAATAAATGAAGAGACAGTCAGAAAATATATCACATGAGTTTGATAAAATACGAAATAACTAATATTCCCTTGTGGTTCAAACCTTTCTATTATGTGTCATCATACCTGGGTGCTTATTTGATTTATTTCTACAAGTGGGCTATTCAGAAAACATGNAAAATTATTGTGGAAGGCCAAGAAAATATCGATCAACATTCTGCCCGGATAGAATCTGTATGGCATTATAAAGGATCCTTGTATTGGCTGGGTTTGCAGGATGTTAAAGATTATGTTCAATTCAGCCATCCTATTTGGTATATGTATAAGATCATAATCGCTTTGCGCTGGTATGGCTGTAAGGTCATCATTGGTTCTACTGGATATGGCGGCCGGGAAGCGGCCGATAAAATTGTGGAAGAGCTCAAAAAGGGATACCATTGTTGCATTACACCCGATGGACCGGCTGGGCCATTTAAGGAAATCAAAAAAGGTGTTCTGCATATGAGCATGCAATCGGGAGTTCCAGTCATTCCTGTACAATGTGACTGCTCAAGGTCATTTCCCATATTCTGGAACTGGGATAAGAAACGTGTTCCAGTTTTCTTTTCGACAATTACTATTCGATATCAGGAACCGATATTTGTAACAGCGGAGAATTTTGATGAGTGTCAAAAACAATTAGCCATTGCTATGGGAGATTAACATGAAATTTGAATTAAGTAATCACGTTGCCCTCCAGCATCCAGACTGGAGAAATTCAGATCAATATTACATTCCCCGAGCATTTATCGGCAAAGGAGCGGACGATACTGAAACGCTCTGCCGCCCATTGTCCGGTGGGGA
>PAWC01000050.1 GCA_002713385.1 Fidelibacterota bacterium | reverse complement strand
AGACTTTGGAAAAAATGGATGAAGAAGAGTTTGATAAGGTCATTCAAGTAAATATGCGCGGTGTGTATTTATGTACCAAATATGCTGCTGAAGTCATGCGCGAGCAGGGCAGTGGTGTTATTCTGAATGCATCTTCTGTTGTGGCGCGATTTGGCAATTTTGGCCAGACCAATTATGTAGCTTCTAAAGCAGGTCTGGAAGGCATGACCAAGGTCTGGGCCCGGGAACTTGGGAAGCATGGTATTCGCGTGAATGCTGTGGCTCCCGGTTTTATTAAAACAGATATGATTGCCGGAATGCCGGAAAAGATTATCAAAATGATGGAAGCTAAGGTTCCATTAAAGCGCTGGGGGAAATCGGAAGATGTAGCTGATCTTTACTGTTTTTTAGCTAGTGATGAAGCCAGTTATATCAGCGGTGTGATCCTGCCGGTAGATGGTGGGGTGGTTGTATAGCTTCAAATCAAATACATTAAATAAAAAAGCCCCTTTGAATTTCAGAGGGGCTTTTTTGTTTTAAAGAAGAAACCGTTACGAAATTTTGACTTCGTAACCTTTTGGTTTCACTTCTTCTTCCTTCGGCACTTCTACTGTAAGTATTCCATCTTTAAAACTGGCAGTTATTTTATTTTCCTTGACCGTTTCTGGCAGGTGAAATGAACGATGAAAACTTCCGTGACTTCTTTCACGGCGATGGAATGATCCATTGTCATCTTTTGTTTCAAAGGATCGTTCGCCGCTAATTTCCAGCATCCCGTCACGCACATTGATTTTCACATCTTTCTTTTTCAATCCAGGGAGGTCAGCAGAGATGGTGTAAGCATCATCTGTCTCCCGGATGTCAACAGAAGGCAGCCAGTTTGAATTTCGAGTGATAGTTGGCAAATTCCAGCCATCATTAAAAAAATCATCCAGCATACTATCAAAACCTGTTAGATAATGTCTGTTTGGGTTCCATTTTACGAGTTTCATAATAATCTCCTTTTCGGTTAATTAATTTTGCACTTCCTTTGGTTCAAACATTGTGCCAAACTCTGTTTATTGCCATTTTTAACTTATATATTGCACATCTGGCAGACAGGGTTGGAAACATTGTCATACTGGTCTGTAAATATTGCAGAAAACGAGTGAAAACTGTGCATCGATAGTTTAAAAGTGTAATTTCACCCTCAATTTTTATGGATATATTAAATATATGACCAAACTTGCAATTCTTGGCGGTGATCCTGTTCGCACCGATCCTTTTCCTGACTGGCCACGTCCAACATCTGCATTAGGTGACAGTGTTCTTAAGACACTGCAAAATGAGAACTGGGGTGTGGGCAGTGACGCCATTACACGCTTTGAGGAAGCATTTGCAGCGTTTCAGGATGCAAAGTATTGCATTAGTACCAGTTCAGGCACAACAGCTCTGTGGGTAGCACTAAAAGCTGCAGGAGTGAAAGCAGGGGATGAAGTCATCATTCCTGCCTATACATTCATTGCCACCGCTTCTGCGGTGCTAATGGCAAATGCCATACCTGTTTTTGTGGATATTGATGAAAAAACACTCAATATTGATCCGGAACTGATCGAAGCTGCCATTACAGAAAAAACAAAAGCCATTATGCCCGTTCATATTGCAGGAAATCCTGCAGATTTGGATAGGATCTGTACAATTGGTAAGCAGCATGGAATTGCGATCGTGGAAGACGCTGCTCAAGCGCACGGTGCTATATGGAATGGAAAAAAGGTTGGTGCAATAGGTCTTGGCGGGATTTTCAGCTTTCAGACTTCAAANAATATGACTGCCGGAGAAGGCGGAACTATCGTAACGAATGATGATGATTTTAAGGAAGCATGTTTTTCATATCATAACTGTGGCCGAGTCAGCGGNGGTGAATGGTACGAGCATCAGCATCTNGGAGGAAATTTTCGATTGAATGCATTGGCAGCTTCTATGCTGATACCNCAATTNGAAACAATTGGAACTGATATGGANCTCCGAGATAAGAATAAAAAGAAACTCGATGAGGGGTTANCACAAATANACGGAATTGAATTNCTTGAATCATATAAGCAAACAACACGATCTGCACACCATTTATATATAGTTAAGTATAAAAAAGAAGCNTTCAACGGAATACACAGGAATGTTTTCTTTAAAGCGATGCAGGCGGAAGGTGTGTATACGTTTGCCGGTTATAGTCCGCTTTATAGAGAAAAATTGTTTGTAACCGATCCTGAAGAATATCCATGGTTAAAGAATCAAAATTATAGTTCATTATCACTTCCTGTAACGGAGAGGATTTGTGATGATGAATCTGTCTGGTTAAAGCAGAATCATCTATTGGGAAATGATAATGATATTCATGATATTGTGGCTGTGTTTGAAAAAGTCACGACTGCTTTAAAAGACACTCCTGATTTATTTCAAGATATATAAAATAGTGCCCGGGACTGGAGTCGAACCAGCACATCATTGCTGACACTAGATCCTGAACCTAGCGCGTCTACCAATTCCGCCACCCGGGCTTTAAAAAAGCGGCGCAGTTTAAACGTTTCAGTCAATTTTTTGCAAGGTTTAAACTTGTAAATCCGTAACTAATTTTCCTATTTTAGCCCTCGATTATTAGACATGGATATAAAAGTTGTTGCCCGAAATAAAAAGGCATTTCACGATTACCAAATTATTGACCGCTATGAAGCTGGCATTGAATTGCTTGGTAGTGAGGTGAAAAGCCTGCGTGAAGGAAAAGCGAACCTGAAAGAATCATTTGTGATCGTACGAGAGGGTGAAGCATTCTTGATGGGGATGCATATCGCACCCTATTCTCATACTGGATTTGAAGGACATGATCCATTACGTAAGCGCAGATTACTTTTACATAAGCGTGAGATCAGAAAATTATACAGCAGCACTGCAGAAAAAGGATGTACTATTGTTCCCCTTGAACTNTTTTTTGATAAAAAAGGGAAGGCAAAAACAGTAATTGCCCTGGTAAAAGGCAAAAGACAATATGATAAAAGAGATGTTATTAAAGCTAGAGATATGCAACGTGAAACAGAACGAGAATTGAGCAGACGGCGATGACCTTTTTATCCATAGACAAACAAATGGAATTGATCCGCCACGGCGTGGAAGAAATTATCCCTGAAGATGCGTTAATCAAAAAGCTGGAAAAGTCTAAAAAGCATAATACTCCTTTAATTATTAAACTCGGTTGTGACCCCAGCCGCCCGGATCTGCATATTGGGCACGGGGTTGTATTGCGCAAACTGCGTCATTTTCAAGATCTTGGCCATCAGGCCGTACTCTTAATCGGTGATTTTACAGCTATGATCGGTGACCCTTCCGGGCAGAATAAAACTCGTCCGAGTTTGTCATTTGAAGAAGCGAAAGCAAATGCTGAATCCTATGTTAATCAATCTAAAGTAATACTTGATATAGATTCACTTAAGATATNATATAATTATGAATGGCTGAACAAAATGAACTTCAGTGATGTTATTAAATTAGCCAGTAAATATACAGTTGCACGTATGNTGGAGAGAGATGATTTCACGAAACGATACCAGTCGGAGACACCCATATTGCTGCATGAGTTTCTATATCCACTTGCGCAAGGAATGGATTCAGTGGAATTAAAAGCGGATGTAGAACTTGGCGGTACAGATCAAAAATTTAACCTCCTCGTAGGTCGTGATCTGCAGCGTGAATATGGTCAAGAACCNCAATGTATAATCACACTGCCTTTATTAGAGGGCACTGATGGTGTTGAGAAAATGTCNAAAACTTATGGAAATGAGATCGGTTTACTTGATACTCCCGAAGATAAATACGGTAAAATCATGTCTATTTCGGATGATATGATTGTCAAGTATTTCAGATTGGCTGCGGATGCTGATGATCAAAAAGTCGAAGCAATCAAATCCCTTCTTTCTNACAGTAAAACGAATCCAAGGGATGTAAAGAGAGAACTTGGAAGAGCCATTGTAAAATTATATCACGGAGCTGATGAAGCCCAAGCAGCTGAACAGCATTTTGAAAAAGTTATNGTCCAGAAAGACATTCCTGATGAAATGGATGAAGTTGAACTAAAGTCTGATCAATTACTGTTGGATATTATAACCAACGCAGGCCTTACTAAAAGTAAGGGCGAAGCCCGTCGGCTTATCAAACAAAATGCAGTGAAATTGGACGGTGCAGTGTGTAAAGATATTAATCAAAAACTGCATGCTGGTAAAGAGAGTGTAATTAAGGTTGGCAAACGAAGATTTCTTAAGGTTAAATGATGAAACAGTTTAAATGGCTGCCCCTGGCAGCTTTTTTATTGCAAGCATGTGGAAGTCAGTTAATTCCCGAAAATCCCCGTTTAGTAGTGTATTTCGTCGTGGATCAGATGCCTGCTGAATTGATTCAGCGTATCGAATCTGAATTCACAGGTGGATTNANGTGGTTATTNGANCATGGNNTTGATTTNNGNAATGCCCANCANGAGCANGCNAATACAGTNACNGGNACAGGACATTTTGTNCTGGGTTCAGGACGATACCCGGGACCAGCAGGCGTATTGGGTAATTCTTGGTATGTTCGCGAATTAGGACGATCGGTCAATTGTGTGGAGGACTCNCTTGCTCAAGCAGTTGGCGGTGTAGGTAAAGCACGTTCATACAGACAAACGAATGCCACTACCATCGGTGANTGGATGAAACAAAANGATTCTAATTCAAAAGTGTTTACCGTTGCCGGAAAAGACCGTGCTGCNGTGTTTATGGGAGGAAGAAATGCTGATTTAGCGNTCTATTATGATTGGGCTGGTGCGTTTATGACATCGGATTATTATGTGGNTGAATTACCAGCATGGCTCGTAGAGTATAATAAAAATTTGAATTTTGATGCATACCGTGATTCAGTATGGTCGCACATTGCAGATCCTAGTTTTTATGAAAAGTATGGAACTGCAGATCATCAGAACGGTGAAGTTGATATATTTGAANATGATCCATATTCACCAACATTGCCCTTAAGCATGAAAAATAAAACAGCTGAAGAGGCCAATAACTATATAGGCGCTACACCCTGGTTCGACAAAACAGTTTTAGAATTGGCGACTGTAATAATCGATGNTGAAGAATTGGGACAAGATGAGTCCACAGATCTATTGGGAGTTGGCATTTCCATGTCCGATTGGATCGGCCACAATCATGGTCCTCATTCCCATGAAGTATTGGACTATTNCCTGCGTTTGGATAAATACCTTATGAAGTTTATTCAAAATCTTGAAGAACAAGTTGGTCTAGATAATGTGTTATTTGTTATGAGTTCAGATCATGGCGTTGGTCCTTTGCCGGAATACCTGCAAGCACTGGGTATCAATTCCGGCCGACTTGATAGAGATGATTTTAAAAAACGGATAAATAGAATTGAAGAATGGTCGGGAAATTCCATCAAATTCTATAGTGATGGTTTTTATTTCCCCAATAATTATCCGCAAAAAGACAGGACAGCTGCATTGGTAAAGATATTGCAAACATTCGATGATGTTGAAGCAATCGAAAAATGGATGACTCGAGAAGAGATATTAGCTTTAGAAGATAACTTTTCTTTTTCCAGACGCNTGCGTAATATGATCCATCCAGAGAAAAGTCCGAATGTAATTGTAGTCTTAAAAGAGTATTTCAGTGAACGTTTTCCCTTGGGGGCGACACATGGTACACCCTATGATTATGATACTCATGTGCCTATTATTTTTTCTCATTCCAATATTAGATCAAAAAAAATAGAAAGAAATGTTGCTACAGTTGATGTTGCTCCAACTATTGCTCGATTAGTTAGAGCAGAAATACCTACTGAAGTGAATGGTCAAGTTTTAAGTGAAGTAANAAAATGATCCACCTCCAAAAAATTGGTAAATATTTATTTAACCACATTTCTTAAATGCTCTAAATTGGGTGGCTTTATTTTTAATAGTTAAGACTCATTTGGAGTAATATAATGTCAGATAGTTTACACAAATTTACAGATTCGAATTTTGATGCAGAGGTAGTTCAATCCAACCAGCCCGTATTAGTGGATTTCTGGGCGGAATGGTGCGGCCCCTGTAAAATGATAGGTCCGGTGATCGAAGAGATCGCTGGCGATTATGCTGGTAAAATCAAAGTCGGTAAAGTGGATGTGGATGCCAATAACAAGATCTCCATGCAATACCGCATAACCAGTATTCCAAACCTGCTTATTTTTAAANACGGCGGCGTGGTGGATTCCATCGTTGGCGCCGTACCCAAGCAGGAAATAACAAAACGATTAGACGCAGTTCTTTAACAAACAGTTATATGAATCGTAAGGTCATAATCATCGGATCCGGGCCGGCCGGACTGACAGCTGCTGTGTATGCAGCACGGGCCAATTTAGAGCCNCTTGTTTTTGAAGGCAGTCAACCCGGCGGACAATTGACGATCACAACCGACGTTGAAAATTATCCCGGTTTCCCNGATGGTATAATGGGTCCAGAGCTTATGGATCTTTTTCGCAAACAGGCACAGCGCTTCGGTGCAGAATGCCACTTCAAGCACGTTTCCAAAGTGGACTTCAGTCAGCGCCCCTATAAAGTATGGGCTGGCGTTGAAGGATACACTACTGAAACCGTCATTATTGCAACTGGTGCTTCAGCCAGGTTGTTGGGTTTCGAATCCGAGTCTAGACTAATGGGCCATGGCGTTTCTGCCTGCGCTACATGCGACGGATTTTTCTTCAAAGATAAAAAAGTGCTGGTAGTAGGCGGTGGTGATTCCGCCATGGAAGAAGCAACATTTTTGACCAAGTTTGCTTCCGAAGTGTGGATCGTGCATCGTAGAGATGAATTACGCGCTTCTAAAATCATGCAGCAGCGGGCTTTTGATAATCCCAAGATCAAATTCCATTGGAATTCGACACTTGCAGAAATTCATGGCACAGTTGAATCGGGAGTGACCGGTGCAACGCTGCAAGACACGGTCACAAATGAAACACGAGAAGAAGCATGTGACGGCGTATTTATGGCTATTGGACATATTCCCAATACAAGCTTGTTTGCTGATAGTATGGAGTTAGATAAAAAAAACTATATTGTCTCAAAAAACGGTAGTACAGCTACTGATATCCCCGGAGTTTTTGCCTGCGGGGATGTGCAGGATTCTTATTACCGCCAGGCTGTAACTGCAGCCGGTACCGGCTGTATGGCAGCCATGGATGCCGAACGCTTTATCGAATCAGAAGGCCACTCCTAAAATGACCTGCGGTTCATCGCTCAAAGAAAGGAAAGAGTGATGAATAGAAAAACGCTTATTTATGAAGTGCAGGACCTGAAAAAGGTCTACAATAAACGTAATGTCCTTCAAATTGGAAGGTTACAAATTCATAAAGGCACCATCTACGGAATAGTTGGCCCTGTTGGATCAGGAAAAACGTCATTATTAAAACAGCTCTCCGGTTTAGAAAAACAAACCGAAGGAAAACTGCTTTACGATGGACAGGAATTTAAAATATCGTTTTTAGGCAAGGTAAAATCCCCTGATGAAATAAAGTTTTTAACATTAACCGGTTCTAGAAAAAAAGAAAGTGTATCTCGTTATTTCAGCAGCAATCATGGCAAACGCAGTGAAGAAATTCGGAAGCATTATTTTAATAAAGGTTTTCGGCGCTTCATGTGGGAGCAAGCCATTGATTCACTTTCACAGGGCGAGTTGATGTGGGTGAAACTGGTGGAAGCAGTGGAAAGTGATCCCCGTGTTTTGATTATTGATAATTATGGATCCATGCTGGATGAAGAGTTGGAACAGGAGATCAGCAGTCGTTTACGCCGCATGAATCGGAACTTGGGAACCACAATTATTCTNTCTGCAACCAATTCAGCGCGTATCCAAAAACTAGTTTCAGTAATGATATTTCTGGATAAAGGTCACATCGCCAAAATACGTTCAGGTAGCCAAAATAAAGGCCCCCAGCGTAAACAAGGATACCAACAGCAACGGCGCCGTCGTTATCGCAATTAATTGGTAGTTGTTAATTTTCTCTTAAATCATAGTAAATTAGTCTAATTATGAAACATATCATTCGATCTCGAAAAGACAGAATCATCGCCGGAGTCTGTGGTGGATTTGCCGATTATTTCGGATTAGATCCATCATTAATTCGACTGGCCTGGATATTTTTTACCTTGTTTGGCGGGTCCGGAATCCTGGCCTATTTATTGGCCATTATCGTGCTTCCAGACGAATTTTCAGCGCCGTATTATGACCACAATGATGTGACGCCACAGAAAAATGATAAAACNATTCTCTGGGGAGCATTATTGATCTTTGTTGGGTTAATTTTATTTTTTATGCACAACGATATCTTAAATATGATCTGGCGACGTTTTTGGGATAGCAGTATAAACTTGTTTCTATCCATTGCGATTCTGGGTTTTGGTGTGTATTTACTTTATACCAAGCGATCAGAACTAGCATCCATAATGAATAAAGGTACGGGCTTACCCTTGCATCTGTCCAAAGCTGACAGCAAAATTGCAGGTGTCTGCGGAGGAATTGCTGAATCCATCCAGGTAGACAGTACTTTTGTACGCTTCCTCTGGGTGTTTGGCACATTTATGAGCGCCGGAATCGGTATCCTGCTTTACCTTGTACTGGCCCTGATCCTACCCTCAGAACCCAGCGAACAGACTGACCGTATTTAATGGACAGCAAGCGCTTTCATGCACTGGTTGAACAATTCAGCCAAAAACATATTCTTGTTGTCGGCGACCTCATGCTGGATTCCTATATGTGGGGTGCAACCAGCCGTATATCTCCCGAGGCGCCTGTACCCATTGTATCTGTCAGTGAAGTGACCCATAACCCCGGCGGTGCTGCCAATGTAGGCTGGAATATTGTTTCCTTATCAGCAAAAGTAACCATGGCCGGTATTGTGGGCGATGACAATCATGGTGAACAACTGCTGGAACTCATGACTGAACGAGGTATGCAAGTGCATTCAGTGGTAAAGGACACGCAACGTCCTACAACTGTAAAAACGCGGGTAATCGCTCAAGGCCAGCAAGTGGTACGTACAGATCAAGAATCCCTGGAAGAATTATCCGGCGAATCCTTACATGCAGTAAAGGACTCCATTGAGAAATGTTTAAAAGATGTCGATGGAATCATTTTAGCCGATTATAATAAAGGGTTATTGACAGAAAAAATGATTGCTTCAATTTTATCCCTGTCCAATGCAAACAATGTGCCAGTTTATGTGGATCCCAAGCATGACCATTTTTTCGCATTTAGCGGAGTTCGTTTGTTTAAACCAAACAGTGCTGAATTTGCCCGAGCTATGAATTCAATCGATCCACAATCAGGGGGAAAAGCACTGCGGAAAAAATTGCATGCTAAACATGTGTTGGTCACGCTGGGCGCTGATGGTATGTTATTAACCACAGCCGAAAATTCGGTCAGGATCAATACGAAAACACGGGCAGTTCATGATGTTTCCGGGGCAGGGGATACAGTGATTGCAGTTTACGCGCTGGCAGATCAGTGCGGTGCCTCACCGGAAGAAGCGGCTACTTTAGCCAATTTAGCCGCTGGTCGTGTATGCGAAGAAGTGGGTGTGGTACCTATTGACCTGGAAATGTTGACCGAAATGCTGAATCATCATCGGACCTGATTTCTCTTTTTCTGATTTAAATCCTTTATCATTTTTATGGGTAAAATGTTTCATAAATCCCTAACTTTATTTTTAATACTGACTGTCATTAGTCACGTCAACTCCCAAACGGATAATCGCTATGATCCCTTTGATTGGGTTTTGTATAGACAGCTTGGAGAGATTACCTCCATTACCGAAGGGTTTGCCTATATTTATATAGGAACAGAGAGCGGTGGTGTGGTGCGCATTCAGCGAATCGGTCACAACCTGGAAGAGCCGTTGACCACTACCCAGGGACTGAAAAGTAATTTCGTTTCCGCGGTGCATTTTGACCGCCATACAGGAACTCTATGGGTAACTACAAATGATTATATCCATTCCAGCCACACCCGTGAAGGCAATTGGTATATTAATAATATTGATGAGTGGGGATTACCATTACGAACTAAAATCATGCGCTTAGGTTCTTCACAAAATTATATTTGGGTACAGACCAGCAGCGGTTATATCAAGCTGGATCATATTTCAGGGATTTTCCTGGGTACATATACATTTCCGGATGAAGAAAATATTGGCTGGAGCAACAGTTCACAGTTTCCGAATTTTGAAATTGATAAAGTAAATGAATATTCTTTGTCAGATGGATGGTTAGCTGTTGGCAGTGGTGCGGTGAGTCCCCATGGCAGAAATCTGCGGACAACAGTATTTTATGAAGGGCCTGAAGGGGATGTGGTCTTGGGTATGGCGGATGGGACTATTTTTGTGGGTGACAATCGCCTGAAGTTTTTAGAACCATTGACAGCTGGTTTGGGCAATGATGATGTGCAGTTTATTTTGGATGAAAAGGCTTTTATTATTGGCGGTCGCTTCGCAAAAAAGACTATTGGTTTTACGTATTTTGATCCCCGTAGGGAGATTATGGAAATCACAGCATATGATGACCATATCAATCTAACCGCAGGGCCATATTATTGTGCTGTCCGTGCCGGGGATGAAATCTGGTATGGTGGGAATAATATGATTGCCGTGTATGATGAAAAAGATGATTTTTGGCGGACGTTGGATGAGACTAGGAGCTTTAGCGGGCAGATCATTACAGATATGGAAGCAGACAGTGATTTTGTATGGATTGCCTCATCCTCCGGGTTATCACGACTCAATCAAAGTAGCAAACGGAGTAATCCTATTGGTTTTGAAAAAATGTTTAATCATCTCTTTATCTATGATATTGAACTTGTAGACAACCAATTATGGATAGCGTCTGATTACGATTTGACAGTAATAGATTTGTCAAATGAAAGGGTGCTAAACTTTAAACAAATTGGTTCGCTGGGCAATATGGCAGGAATCGAAGATATGCTTTCAGGTTTCAAAGTTCTTGAACAATTTAAAGACCAAATAATCGTCAGTTCAAAACAAGGTGTTTGGAGTTTTGATTATAACTCACAAACATGGTTAGAATTGGTTGACGCCTCTGTTTTTGCTGGCCGTGAGATACTTACAATGGCTCGATTTAAAAAATATATTTTTCTGGCAACTAATGATGGTTTTATTCGTTACGATATAAAAGATAGATTCATTCGTGATTATCACTATGAATTCCTGGGCCAGATTCACGATTTGAAAGTAGATAAGAAACATCTCTGGCTGGGGACTTCCAATGGCTTATTAAAATTTAAGTGGACAAAAGATTGAACATCATTAAATCAATATTTCTGTTTTACTTGGCCTTAACTGTGGCAAATGGTCAAAGAAGTCAGCGTAATCAGCATGACTTAAAAGTTTCTAACATTGAACAGTTTCATCTTATGGTTGCTCCGCAAGCATCTTTTGAAAAAGGTAAAATAAAGCTGAATACACATGTAATGATCCCCAGTTATGCTTTGCAATTTGTCAAAGAAGATGGCGGTTTTGAATCAAGTTTTGAAGCCCGTATTTCACTTTTGGATCAAGAAGGTCAACAAATCGAACATAAATCCATTAGTCAAACGCTGAAAGCCGCGGATTATTTGGAAACAGTCGGCAAATCAAACTGGTATTTTGTTGAGCATGATTTCCATGTGGAACCCGGTAAATATACCGTTGTGAGTGAAGTGATGGATATTGATACACGAAACAGGGGAGTCCGGGAGAAGGAAGTTGATTTATCAAAATACAAAGATGATTTTATATTGTTTCCTCCACAAGTGATGATTCATTATAAAGGCTCCTGGCAGGGCGTAAAAAAACTGATGCCCAGTTATCAAAATGAGATCAGTTTCCAGCAATCATTTGTACCAGTTTATGTTTCCGGAAATGTTAAAAAAGACATATATACGTTGAAGCTTGTTTTAAAGGATGCGGATGGAGTAACCGTTTCTGCACTGGACTCAACATTCACAAATTCGGAAGAATATTTCACTCTTCAGCTGGATTTACCGGTGAAAGAAGTGCAGGGCTTGCGGGTAAAATTGTTCGTTGACCTTGAGCAGGATGGGCAATCTGAACAGCAAATCATTGAATTAAAAATAAAAAGACCTGGAATTTCCGCTCATATACGGGATGTGGATGAAGCAATCGATCAAATGCGCTACATTTTAAGCAATGATGAACGTTCTGAACTTTCCAAGGTAAAGAAAAAGGATCGAGAGCAATTATTTTACAAATTCTGGAAAGACAGAGACCCTGCACCGGAAACGAGTACTAATGAACTTATGGACCAATATTATTCACGTGTTCGTTATGCCAATGATCATTTTACATCTTTTACACCTGGCTGGCGGACGGATATGGGTATGATCTACATACTTTTTGGACCTCCCGATGATATTGAAAGTATATTTATGAACAGCGAGCGCAATGCTCACCAAAATTGGTATTATTACCGCATCAATCGCAGTTTCACCTTTTATGATGAGAACGGCTTCGGTGATTATCGCCTGACGACACCTTATATATTTGGGCGTACTTGGTGAGCATACTAGAACGCTTTTCCTACAGCGGGCTGGAATCTTATAAAAAATGTCCAGCTCAATTCAAATTCCGTTATATAGATAAAATTCGCAAACCAGATGAAGGCATCGAAGCCTTCACGGGTAAACGTGTACACGAAGCACTGGAATTTCTTTATAGTGAAGTTCAATCTGGACGCTTACCGTTTATAGATGGTATTCTTGATCATTATGAAGATATTTGGAAAAGAAAATGGCATGACCGGATCGCCATCGCAAAACGCGGTGAAAGAAAAGAGGACTATTTTCATTTAGGAGAAGATTGTATTGCCAGATTTTATCGAAAAAATCAACCCTTTGCAGAACGAGTTGAAGGTATTGAATTGGAAATGGATTTCATGCTGGATGGTGATGAATCTTACCGCATGAAAGGGATTATGGACCGTTTGGATCATGATGGAAATGGGAATTACGAAATACATGATTATAAAACGGGCAAACGTGCTTTGAGTCAGAATCAGGCTGATAAAGATGGCCAATTAGCGCTGTATCAGATTGCACTTGAACAACAGCGAGAAGATGTGCAGGATGTTTCACTGGTGTGGCATTTTGTACGCTATGGAATCGTAGTGAAATCGAAAAGGACGAAGGAACAATTGCAGCAGTTGACAGGATCTATGAAAAAACGAATAAATGAAATTCGTTTACATGAAAAACAGGGTAGTACGTTTCCAGCGAAAGAAAGTATTTTGTGCAATTGGTGTTACTATTGGGAAGAATGTCCCCAAAAACAGGGAAGTAATCCTTTTATACCTAATTATCAGTGAAAATTGCATTAATCCAACAGCATGCCACTGATGATAAAGCTATAAATATTCAGCGGGGTCTGGATAATATAGATACTGCTGCTGCCAATGGTGCAGTAATTGGTTGTTGTACCCCAAGCTGGGACGATTGGTGAATGGCCGGTAGGGCTTTATGAAGCTTAGCTCCAAGTCGCATCTTTTCAGAATGGATATTTCTGTGCGCTGACAAACAGGGTGGATAAAGAAAGTGAAATAGAATTTTCCGGCGAATCTTTTGTGACTAATCCGGCTGGTGAGTTATTCACTTTAAAAATAAAAAAACACTAATAAATAAAAAAGCCTACTAGTAGGCTTTTTTATTTCTATTGCTAGTCTCAAATAACTAGATATGCTACTTAAAACTAGCTAACAGTTAATAAAACTTTCTGTATTTTATAGTGTAGCTAGCTTTTGTTGCGCCTTATCATCCCATTCACTGCTAGAAAAATTGATGACAACAGCTTCGTATAAAGCTTTTGCTTTAGCATTATCATTTAGTTTTTTCTGATGG
>PAWC01000049.1 GCA_002713385.1 Fidelibacterota bacterium | reverse complement strand
ATATTTTAATGCCATTCCAAAAAGAGCTGTCACCCACATCCAAAATAGAGCACCAGGCCCTCCAAGCCGCACTGCTAAGGCAACACCGGCAATATTTCCAATACCGATCGTGGCAGAAAGGGCAGCAGATAAAGCCTGGAAATGGGTAACATCACCTTCATCGTCTGGATTATCATATTTACCTGAAACAACTTCGAAACTATGTTTAAATCTGCGAATTTGAATGAATCCCAGAGCAAGAGTTACGAATAGCCCTGTTCCTATCAAGATAATTGTCAGCGGCATTGATATCCAGCCACTGAATACCTCTGTAAAATGTTCTAATGTTGCAATTAATTCACTCATATATATTTCTTCCTGAAGTGGACTTGATTTGCTTAAAAATTGATGCCAAGTTTACATGACCGTTTCCTGACAGGCAAACTGCTTTTGTCAATGTATATAATTTTTTCTACAATAATCCTTACATTCCATTGTGAGAATTATATTTATAGTTGTAGTTACATTTTTTACTTATAACCAACTTTATAGTTTGGAGTTGGGCATTAGAGAAACACCCCGAACCAGCAATTCAACCTGCTAGCATGGAATTGGTTTAACTAGAGGAGTCTGAAGTGGCATTGATTGCAGGGGTTGATGAGGCAGGAAGGGGGCCGTTGGCTGGGCCTGTGGTAGCAGCAACGGTAATACTGGATGAACAGAATCGAATTTCAGGTTTGGCTGATTCCAAAAAACTAACCGCTAAAAAACGCGAAAAACTCTTTCAAGAGATCATGCAACATGCTGAAGTAGGAATAGGGGTGGTTGATGTTGAAGANATCGATAAGANTAATATTCTCAAAGCGACACAAAAAGCCATGTATAAAGCTATNGGTGCTTTGAAAACGAAACCGGATAAAGCACTAATAGATGGTTATGCTCTGCCCAACCAGATNATTCCCAATAAAGGTATCATTGGCGGTGATGATAAAATTGATTGTATTCGCGCTGCGTCAATTATTGCTAAAGTTACTCGTGACAGGATGATGCAACAGTACGATATTATTTTCCCAGAATTTGGTTTTGCCAGGCATAAGGGGTATGGTACAATACTGCACATGGAAAAATTGAGTGAGTATAAAGCATGCCCGATTCACAGGAAATCATTTAAGCCGGTGAATGAAAATCTACCAACCATAACCTGGCTGAAATCACAGCGCAGGATAGGCCAATGGGGTGAACGGTTGGCAGCATTGGAATACTTCAATAATGGCTATAAAATTCATGCCCTAAATCACTATTGTGCTCCCTATGGAGAAATAGATATCATTGCTGAAAAAGACAATGAATTAGTATTTGCTGAAGTAAAAACTGCTGCCAGGAAGACGTTGGGCGGCGTGGAAGGTCAGGTTGATGAAGTAAAATTGCAACACTTGAGCAACGCCATAGATAAATATATTATGGATAATGAAATACAAAATGACATTCGTTTGGATGTATTTGCTATAATACTTGGAAAAAATGGCCCAGCTTTGAAACATTTTAAGGNTATAGAACTTGAATAATTGAATTATAGTATATTAATCATCCCTAATTTCATTCATGAACAAAGATAAAATTCTCAAGGAAACACGCTCATTATTTATCATAATACTCGTGGCTCTCTTATTAAAAGTTACGTTAATTGAAGCGTATATCGTTCCTACAGGCAGTATGGAAAAAACGATCATGATTGGCGACTTTTTGATAGGAAATCGTTTTGTTTATGGAATGCGCACACCTGATTGGATTGGTATTCCTTATACTGATATTGGGTTTGATATACCCTATTTTCGATTTCCTAAATTCAGAGAGCCAAAGCAGGGTGACATTATTATTTTTAAATATCCTCGTGATCCTCATTTAAAGTATGTAAAAAGATGTATAGCAGAGCCGGGCGATACATTGGAGATCAGAAATCGAAAGGTGTTTATAAATGGAAATGAATTTCCACTTCCTGAACATGGTCGATTCATGTTACCTATGGCAGCAAAACTCCAGAAAGATCAAAATATTTTCATGGGCAAAGGCAATAAAGATAATTTTGCTAAAACAATAATTCCACATAAAGGTGATCGAATTCCAATTGGACCGGAAACGGCCTTATTTGTCATGCAGTTAATGTTAATGGATGGCCATGAATTAACACTTAAGAATGACGATGGGGTATTTCATTTTACGATGACAGATCCTGCAGATCTTTATCGACGTAAAGGATCATATGGAGTGTTTGATGAATATTATCCTAATGGAAATTTGTTAAATCCCTGGTCCACAAATATGCCTAGAGGAGAATTATTTTTTGATGGCCAAGAAATAATGAATTTGAAGAAATATGAAGTTGAGCAGAATTATTACTGGGCTATGGGTGACAACCGTGATAATAGTCTTGACTCAAGATTCTGGGGTTTTGTGCCTGAAAACTATATGCTGGGTGAAGCAATGTTTGCTTATATGTCATTGAATTTGGACACTTGGGTACCAAGATTTAATAGAATTGGTACAATTATAAGATAAANTATTTCATCTTGTTCTATCTTAACTGAATGGATATTATACTAATACAGGCACAACCAATAACAACGAGGTAAGGAAACGCGTGAAACGTATTATACTATNATTTATTATTATTTCATTCATTTCTGAGGTTCACAGGTTCTAATCCTGTCGGGCGTACAAACCTTTTTATTTAAAAAAATGAGGTTTTTTTTTGATTATATAGTAAAATAATTATATATTTGTNCGATTTTTGTTAAATCTCACCTAAAAGGTGAGGATTTTTAAAGGATGCGGAGATGAAAAAAATACAACTATTTATATTATTAATGGTAATCGGTTGCACAATTAATGCACAGCAAAACGCTGCTGACAGTGTTTCATTTGCGTCAGGTGACAGTGTTTCATTTGCGTCAGGTGACAGTGTTTCATTTGCGTCAGGTGACAGTGTTGTAATTACGACAGATATTGATGAATCAATTGGTGCAAGTAATGGTTTGGATTTCGGTTATAAAGGTTATCAATGGGGTACACCTATTGCAAGTTTACCTGAATTGGATAATTTTTCTGAAGCTCAAGTTACTTCCGATGAAAAATCAGCAAGCATTGCAGGTCTATTAGGATTGGATACTGTTGTTGTGAACTATATTTACAGCGATGGTGTTTTTTGGAAGGTTGAAATCAATGTTGAACTAAATAATAAAGATATTGATAAACAAATTGATAAATTTTTAAGATTAGAAAAAAATATATCTGAAGTATACGGAAATCCATACACAACAGAACAGACCGTAAAAGGTCCTGCTAGAACATATAATAATTTTCTGAATGTAAAATATGCCCGTTCTTTTTATACTTCTTCTTGGAACGTCACGCCTGCAAGAATAATTTTAGTTTTAAATGGAGTTGTACAGCAACCGCAAACTGAAAAAAGTATATTAGATAGTGAATTAAGTTTTTTGAAACTGGTATANTATAATCTTGATTATATGCAATCTCCTGAAGATCAAAATCAGTCTATAGATTTACCATCTATATATGACATTTACTGACAGTGTTAATAGCGCGCACAGTATTATTCATTTGCTTAAGCGTGCAATTTTCATTCTGTCCTACGCCGCCACGAATGGTGCGCTCTTTCCGCTATAATAGTTCACAATTGAAGGCAATGGAAATCAGTCGTAAAGTGCTGGAAAATCTAGGCTATGATATTGAATTTTATACAAAAGAAAGCTATCTAATAAAAACAACTGTCGCACCTGTAAAAAAAGATTTNCGTCGTTATGATTATGCAATTGCTGTAATAGTTGAAGATCATGTACAGGTATATATCATTGCACAAAAGCAAATTTTTAAACGGGGATCAGAGACAACGATAGGAGGTGGTAAATCAATCACTGAAGCAGATATAGTTGATTGGTTACCTTATTCAATACAACAGAAAATATTTTGGCCCTTGATTGAAGAATTTTCAAAATATGGTTTAAAGGAAATTCAAAATANCAGTGCATTTCAATCTGAAAAAATAAACAACGTCAATGCTTAAAATAGCGTTTGGTCTTTATGGTAGAGTGTATAAATTTCAACTGANTTTTATATAACTAAAATCACAATTTTATTATGGNAAACAACAGAATTTTAAGGGAAAAAATAGAGAGTTTACTGCAAGGAATTCATGAGCAATATGGTAATGAATTAACAGATGAATTAATTGCTCGCCTGGAAAACACAATTGCTGATTTTAATGAAGAAGTCGATTCTTTAATGCATGAATTAAAGGAAAATGCTTCTCTAAAAGAAAAATTGATGGAAGATATTAAATCGGGAAAAACCGAAGAAAAAATAGTTGAGAATACTGAAGATTCTGAANAAGAAGTAAAAGAAATGAGTGCATGGGAAAAACGACTCGAAAAACTTAATTGAGGAAGCACAATGTCTGTTAAAGATAAAATTATTTTTGGATTGCTTGCAGTATTAATCGTTGCCGGTGGATATTTTCAGTATATGTCCAGTAATATGATCAAACGTATGGATGAATTGAACAAAAATGATGCTGAACATGTAGATGTAGTCCAAAACGAATTTCGCAAAGATCTGAAAACTTTAGATCTGCAATTTATTGGTAGGGGTAAGCATGTCCAAAAAGCACAACAGGATATTATTGCTAATACAAATTTAATTAATGCAACTGCAGATTCACTTGCAGATATGATTTCTGAAGTACAATATAACCTGGACGAATTAGATCGCAATGTAAGTAAACGCTTCTCTGATGTCGAAACGGATATTGCTGACTTGGAAGATGACTTCAATCGCAACAGACGAAAGACAAGTCAAACATTATCTGAAATTCAACAAGCAATAACCCTTCTACAGNNTGAAACAAANGAAATAAAAGATAAAATCTCCGAAAAGGATAAAAAGAAAAAGAAATAAAATTATATAATTCATTTATTTATATAAAAAGGGNCTCTTTTCGAGCCCTTTTTTTATTTTATAGATANAATCTATTTTTTACGAAAATAGCTTTAGGATTTCTTGCTTGAATTTAATTTTCTGCTTAAAGAATTAGTTGAAGTGAATCAATATATGAATATGATTTTTCACCTATATAATTATGAAGATTCAGCAGAAGAGAAGAAAGAAATTTATATATAAAAAGTGGGGTAGATTTCACAATGACCTCGGTACAAAGTGAAAATCTACCCCTTCCACATACCAAAGGTACCAAACCAGCACCTTCATGNTTAAAGTAAAAGTTTAATTACCAAAATGCAAGAAAAAAAATTAATGAAAAGTGCCGAGGGCCGGAGTCGAACCGGCACGAGGAATACCCCATTGGTTTTTGAGACCAACGCGTCTACCAATTCCGCCACCCCGGCATTTTCTATAAATAAAATTAGCCTATTTATTAAAATAATATCAATATATTTAAACTCAAATTAACAGGAGTTCCATAAAAATGAGCTATAAAACAATAGCTGAAATGTTTATTCAGTGCGTTGAACAATTTGCAGATAATCCTGCATTTTTTGATAAGATAGATGGCGAATGGCAAAAAAAGACTTACAGAGAAGCCGGTGACATTGTTGAGAATCTTGCTAGNGGATTAGCATCATTAGGTGTCCAAAAAGGGGATAAGATTGCCATTATTTCTACAAATTCCTCTAGATGGGCTTTTGCCGATTATGCTATCACTGGATTAGGGGCAGTAACAGTAACTGTGTATCCGACATTAACAACCCCCCATATGAAATATATTTTCGATGATTCTGAAACACATTACGCTTTTGTAGGNAATAAAGAACAGTTAGATAAAACCAAGTCTCTCATTCAAGAATGTGAGCATATGAAAGGATATGTGCTTATGGATGATTCTGATGATGATACAGATAAAGTTTTTGGTTTCAGTAGCTTAATAGANAGAGGTAAAGCGTATAAGGAAAGTTCAGATTTTGATTTTAAAGCAATTGCCAGTACAATAAATCCGGATGATTTACTCACATTAATTTATACAAGTGGTACAACGGGCAATCCTAAAGGGGCGATGCTCTCCCATAATAATTTGATTGCCAATATCAAAAGCGGTAAAAAATCTATCCATATTGACGAAAGTGATGTATTTCTTTCTTTTCTACCATTGAGCCATGTTTTTGAACGCATGGTAGGACATTTCTCAGGTTTAACATCTGGTGGACGTGTTTATTACGCAGAAAGTATTGATACAGTTGCTGACAATATGGGTGAAATTAAACCGACTATTATGGCCAGTGTTCCCCGTCTCTACGAGAAAATGTATGCTAAAATAATCGATAAAGTGAGTAATGATCCTCCATTAAGACAAAAGATCTTCTGGTGGGCCATCAGTGTTGGTAAAGAAGCCATGCCTAATATTTGTAAAAACAGTCGTCCTNGTGGATGGTTAGGTTTCAAATTTGGATTAGCTGAAAAATTGGTATTTTCAAAAATTAAAGAACGAGTTGGAGGGCGGTTAAGATTCTTCGTTTCCGGAGGGGCACCCTTGTCCCAGGAAATAGCAGAATTTTTTGCTGCTGCAAATATCATTATCCTTGAAGGCTATGGATTAACCGAGACAAGCCCCGTAATTACAAATAATCGCCTTGAAGACGTAAAATTTGGAACGGTCGGTAAACCGATTGATGGTGTAGAGGTAAAAATAGCTGAAGATGGTGAAATTATTTGCCGAGGTGAAAATGTAATGCTGGGCTACTATAACAATGAAGCAGCAACCAGAGAAGTCATTGACGAAAATGGCTGGTTCCATACGGGTGATATAGGTGAATTNGATGAGGATGGATTTTTGCGAATTACTGACAGAAAAAAGAATATTATTGTCACTTCNGGAGGGAAAAATATCGCTCCGGCCCCCATGGAAATCGCCCTCATAGCATCAAAATACATTGAACAGGTTGTTGTATTAGGTGATCGNAGAAATTTTGTTTCTGCCTTGATTGTCGTAGCACAAGAAACATTGTCAGAATGGGCTAACGAGCAAGGTATTGATGGTGAGATAATTCAAGATGAACGTACAGACAAATTGTTTGAAAATGAAGTCAGCAAGGCCATGGCAGGATTCGCTCATTATGAAACGGTTAAGAAATTTAAATTAGTTGCTGATGAATGGTCTGTTGAATCTGGTGAATTAACACCCACACTTAAAGTAAAACGTAAAGTAGTTGAAAAAAAATACGCAGATTTAATAGATAGCATATATCAAGTATAGCATACAATTATTTAAACCAATCCATTATCGCATTAATTAATGATTAAAATATCTGTTTTAGGTACAGGCAGCTGGGGTTCAGCAATAGGTGATTTATTAAATCAAAATGGCCACGAAGTCATTATGTGGCAACGTGACGCTGAAAAAGTGAAAGCCATGGAGGTTGACAGGAAACATCCTTTCTTTGTTGATTTAACATTTTCCGATGAAGTCAAATTTACAACTGACTTGGATTCGGCGATAAAGGGATCACAATTGCTANTTGTTGCTGTCCCATCACACAGTGTTCGTGAATTAGTATCTCGAGCTGTTGAATTCATTGAAGATAATGTAATTATAGTTAATATTACCAAAGGATTAGAACTTGACACATTATTGACCATGAGTTCTGTTATTAGTGAGGAAACAGTTGGAAAAAACGTAAGTATTGTTTCTTTATACGGCCCCAGTCATGCAGAGGAAGTAGTCCGAAAAATACCCACAACTCTGGTAGCGGCATCAACAGAAGAAAATGCTTCTAAAAAGGTGCAGTATATTTTTTCTTCGAGAGTTTTACGTGTTTATACCAATACAGATATCTTGGGATTAGAATTAGGCGGATCTATTAAGAACGTAATCGCTATTGCAGCGGGAATTTGTGATGGCATTGGGTTTGGTGATAATACCAAAGCTGCGATCCTTACGCGCGGTATTGCTGAAATGACGCGGTTAGGTGTTGCCTTGGGCGCCCAGGAAAAAACCTTTGCAGGATTAAGTGGTATTGGCGATTTATTTGTNACATGTTCCAGCAAGCATAGTCGTAACCGTTATGTAGGAGAAGAAATTGGCAAAGGACGGAAAATAGATGAAATATTATCAGAAATGAAAATGGTTGCAGAAGGTGTAAAAACAGCAAAGTCAGTTTTTCAATTATGTCAAAAACACAATGTTGATATGCCTATTTCTTGTGCAGTATATAATGTTCTTTATAATAATAAAGATCCTCTTGAGTCCGTCAGTGAACTCATGAACAGGGATCTTAGATCAGAATAGAATTCGAACTTTTACCCTCATTATAAACATTGTAATTTTGCCACCGCATTTAACGCCCACATAGCTCAGCAGGATAGAGCGACTGCCTCCTAAGCAGTAGGCCAGAGGTTCGAATCCTCTTGTGGGCACGATCAAGTTTTATAAAAATGGAGAATAATTATTAATGCTAAAAGCAAGAAAGAAAATCACTAAAAAAGAAATTAAACATGATCCTTTTTTGGAAAGTATATATAAANCCAAAGAATATTTTGAAGAAAACAAACAGCTAATTACTCGTATAGGAGTTGGCATTGTTGCAGTTGTAGTTATTGTTCTTATACTTAATAAAAATTCGAAAGCAGAAAAAGAAGCTTCTGAAGCAGCCTTAGGCAAAGCATTCGTGAATTTAAGTATAGGTGATAGAGATAATGGTCTGTTGCAATTAGAACTTCTTGTTGATGATTATTCAGGGTCCGAAGCTGCACAACGCAGTTTATTCATGCTTGCACGTTTATACTATGAACAAAAAGACTATTTAACTGCTGAATCAAATCTACAGGATTTTCTTGACGATCCAACAGAGGAATTTCATGCTGGGGCATTAATGATGATGGCTGATATTGAAAAAATAAATGGATATACTGAATCAATTGCAGATCATATTAAACAGGCCATTCAATACGCCTTGAATGAACCTGAAAAAGATAAATACTCTATGGTACTTGCTGAACACTATATAAACATTAGGAACTATAAAGATGCTTTGGAATTAGCTGAGTCTATTCATGAAAAATACGATAAACGTTCAGATTTACATAGTAGGGCACAAGAAATATTAGGGNGCCTCCACACAGTCGTTTCCGACGAACAATAACCTTGTAAACAACAGCGATAAGTCTTATTTTTTCCGCCGAAAAGTGGGTTCACGGCCCACTTTTCGTATGTTTAGACATGGATGATTTAAGGCATGAAATAAAACAACTGCTCCCTGGAGGAGTCTTTTTGATGGATATTAAAGAAGATCCACACAGGAGGTTGGTACGGTGTTTTGTTGATGCAGAAGAATCTATTTCAATCGATGAAACTACAGAGATTGCTAAATCAATTCAAAATTCAGGATTGTTGGATGAATATTATCCTGATGGAGCATCGTTAGAAGTGACAACTATAGGACTTTCTGAACCATTGGAGCAGCCGTTTCAATATAGAAAAAATGTAGGCCGTATGTTGAATTTGACTTACGATAAAAATGGTAATCAAAAACATACAGAAGCAGAATTAGTAGGTTTCAGTGACGGTATTTTGTATCTAAAAAATAAGTATAAAGGCCAATTTCAATTGGTATTAGAAAATATTTTACAAGCAAAAGTAATCGTTCAATTTAATTGATACGGGGGAATTTTGATTAATCGAGAACTGATAGAATATTTTGCGGAAATAGCACGAGAAAAGAATGTAGATCGATCAGAGTTAGGAAGCATTCTTGAACAATTATTCATGTATATTGTNGAGAAAGAACGCGGCGACAATTCTAATTGCGATGTTATCGTGAATATTGATAAGGGCGAAATAGAAATTTATGTGGAAAAAGAAATTGTAGATGATGTTGAAGATCCTGTATTGGAGATTTTACTGGAGGAAGCCAATAATGAAATGCCAGGAGAAAACTTTGAAGTTGGTGATATTTTTGTCGAAATTATAGATCCAACAATATTTGGCAGGCGCATGATCAATACTGCCAAGCAGTTTTTCAACCAGAAATTACAAGACGTTGAAAAGCATTATATTTATGAAGATTATTCACAACGTATTGGTGAAATCGTGATTGGTGTGGTTCACCAAGTCCAGCGTGATAATGTATTCATCAATATAGAACAAGCTGAATTGCGTTTGCCTAAAAATGAACAGATTTACTCTGAGCGCTATCGCCGTGGAGATACCGTTAGAGCTATTGTGAAATCAGTAGAAGTAAATCCTGGTGGACCTGAAATTATTGTGTCAAGGAGTGATAACCATTTCCTTTATAAATTGTTTGAGATGGAAGTTCCGGAAATTGATGATGGAATAATTGAAATAATGGCTATTGCCCGTCACCCAGGAGAAAGATCAAAAATTATTGTTAAATCCCAAGACAGACGTATAGATCCTGTTGGGGCCTGTGTTGGTATGCGCGGCAGCAGAATTCAAGCTATCGTAAGAGAGTTAAATAATGAAAAAATTGACATTATCAACCAAAGCGAACAACCTGAAATTTTAATCTCCAGGGCATTATCGCCAGCGAAACCAATTGACCTTTATATTGATGATGAACGTAAATATTGTGTTGCGTTATTCAATGATGATGAACTTGAATTTGCCATAGGACGAAGCGGTGTCAATATAAACCTCGCCTCAAGAGTAACAGGTTTCAGAATCGATGCATTCGGTAAACAACAATATGATCGGCAGCAAAAAGATCAAGCGACAGTATTAGCAGATGTACCTGATTTTCCTGAAGATTTAATNACTCCTTTGGATGATAAAGGAATCAAAGCTGTTTCAGATTTATTGGATGCTGATGAAGAAAAGTTGTTAGCGATTGAAGTGATTAATGATGAAAATTTGGAGCTGTGTTACCTGATTGTACAAAATTTTATAGAACGGGTTGAAGAAGAAACTGAAGATGAAGATATTGAATTAAAAAAGATTCTTGAAGAAATAAATGCTTTAAGCATTTCTGAAACTGAAGTCGTAGAAGAAATTTCTACTGAAGATAATGTTGAGGAAGCGACTGAAAATGCTGAAAGAGTAGAAGTAAACGATTCTGATGCTAATGAAGGTGTAAAAGATCAAGCTGAAGTCATAGAAGAAAATGAGGAAGTTGAAGAGGCCGGTTAAATGGCTAATCGATCCAAACGAATATTCCAAATAGCGAAAGAATTCAATATTTCTCATACAGATATATTGAATTTTCTCAAGGATAAGGGTGTAGAAGTCTCGAGTCATATGTCACCTCTCGATGAAGATACATTGATTCTAATAGATTCAGAATTTTCGAAAGATAAGGAATCTGTNGATCGTTATAGAAAAGAAAAGGTACGCAGAGAGATTCATCATACACGCATTGTTGAACAGCAAAAAATAACGAAAAAATTAGATCTCCTTTCTTTAGACGATCAAAGAAAACTGGAGAAAGAAGAAAAAATTAAAGCTGTTGAAGAAGCAAGGCATAAATTNGAAGANGACAATCATAAAAAACTNGAAGATGAAAAGATAACCAAGGAAACTAAAAAGAAAGTAGAGAAACCAAAAAAACAACTATTAAGAAAAATTGATATTTCTGAAATCGAATCTCAAATNGGACAGACATCACGTTTCAAGAAAAAAATCACTGATAAAAAAGAAGAAAAAGTACAGAAAAGTGTTAAAGATGCTGTCAGGCAAACCCTTTCCAAAATTGATACTAAATCAAAGAAAAAACAGTATAAAAAAGATAAACCAACCATTGCAGAAGAAACTGAAGACACCAAACAAACAGTTCNTGTTGCTGAATTTTCAAATATTGATGAATTAAGCAAGATCTTCAATGTGAATTCCAGCGATATTATTCAAGAATGTCTTGGTTTAGGCAAACTCGTCACTATNAACCAGAGATTGGATTGGGAATTAATTGAACTTCTAGCAGACTCATGTGGTTTTATTGCTGAAAAAATAACAGATATAGGTGAAGAATTATTTACATTTGAAGAAACAGAAGAAGATATAGAAAAGGCCATTCATCGTCCTCCGGTTGTAACAATCATGGGCCATGTTGACCATGGCAAAACATCTATACTGGATTATATCAGAAAAACCAATGTTGTGGCTGGTGAATCAGGAGGTATTACACAGCACATTGGTGCTTATATGGTTGAGTTAGAAAATGGTAAGGAAATTACTTTTTTAGATACGCCAGGTCATGAAGCATTTACTGCCATGCGTNCAAGAGGAGCACAAGTNACAGATATTGTTGTAGTAGTTGTAGCTGCGAATGATGGTGTCATGCCTCAAACAATCGAAGCTTTTAATCATGCAAAAGCTGCTGATGTTCCCATTATAGTTGCCATCAATAAGATGGATTTACCTGAAGCAGATCCTGATCGCGTAAAGCGGGAATTATCTGAACATGATGTATTGGTTGAAGATTGGGGTGGTAAGATTCAGGNCGTGCTTNTTTCAGCCAAAACAGGGGAAGGAATAGAAGATATTTTNAGCTCCATTCTATTGGAAGGAGAAGTGCTTGAACTTAAGGCCAATCCTGACACGCACGCCCGGGGGACTGTTATTGATTCAAAATTGGATAAAGGCCATGGTGCCATGGCAACTGTTCTTATTCAAAAAGGAACAATTAAAATAAGCGATCCTTTCATNTGCGGAAATTNTTCAGGAAAAGTCAGGGCAATGATGAATGCGCGTGATCAGCGTATTAAACAAGCTGGACCATCTGAAGCTATACAGATTCTAGGATTTGAAAAGGTTCCCCAAGCAGCAGATATATTTTTAGTATTTGAAAATGAAAAAGATTTAAAACGCATCACTTCAGAGCGACAGCGTATGAAACGGGAAATCGAACACAAAAAAGTTTCCATGCAGTCCCTTGATGCAATGTCAAAAATGATTAAAGACGGTTCGATCAAAACTTTACCATTGGTAATTAAGGGTGATGTAGATGGCTCAATTGGAGCATTAGCGGAAACATTAGAGAAGATTGAACACGAAGAAGTCAGCATTCAAGTTATCCATAAAGCCGTTGGTATGATCACAGAATCAGACGTTCTTCTNGCTGCAGCTTCCAATGCCGTTGTAATTGGTTTTCATGTACAGATAAATTCAAATGCTAAGCTGCTTGCCAATCAAGAGGGTGTCGAAATCCGCTCTTATACTGTAATCTATAACGCTGTTGAAGACATAAAACTTGCTTTAGAAGGACTATTAGAACCAGAAGAAGTCGAAAATATTATTGGTCGGGCTTCTGTATTAGAAATATTTAAAGTTCCAAAACTGGGTTATATAGCTGGTAGTAAAGTAGAAGAAGGATTAATAAAACGAGGTGNAAAGGCAAGAATAATCCGTGATGAAGAGGTTATNCATGAAGGCATTGTAAGCTCACTTAAGCGTTTTAAAGACGATGCGAAGGAAGTTAAAGAAGGAATGGAATGCGGAATAGGTGTCGATGAATTTTCAAAATTCAAAGAGGGTGATAAGATCGTCGTTTATGAAATCGAACATATAAAGCGGACACTTGAAACAGCTTGACGTATCAAAGACCCTTTAAACGCACAGACCGCGTTAGCCTTCAGATTCAGCAAATTCTGGGCGAAATCACTATAAAGCATATAGATATATCTCATCTGGGTTTCATTACGTTTACACGTGTTGAAATATCACCAGACATACGACACAGTAAAGTGTTTTACAGTGTAATAAATAATAAGATGCCAGAAGATACTATTAATAAAGAATTAAACAAATTGTCAAAAGCATATCGTAAATATTTGGGTCAAGAAATAAGAATGAAATATACTCCTAAAATAAAATTTTATCAGGATGAAGACATTAAGCATGAAGAGCATATGTTGGAAGTAATGAAAGATTTAAATACTGGAAAATCATGATTTTAAATATATACAAACCAATAGGGTGCACATCCTTTGACGTGGTTAAAAAAGTGAGAGCGATTATAAAAGATAAAAAAGTAGGTCATGCAGGTACTTTGGATCCATTTGCAGAAGGAGTNCTAGTATTAGGAACTGGCCCTGATACGAAGCAATTAACTACAATTTCCGGTTCTGATAAAGTATATGAAGCAACATTAATGCTCGGTACAAAAACAGATACTCTTGATCTTGAAGGTTCAGTGATTGAAAAAAAAGAAATTCCTCAACTTGCGACTGAAAAANTCGATGCNGTGTTGAAATCTTTTGTCGGTGAGCAATTACAAACACCACCCATGTATTCAGCTAAAAAAGTAAATGGGCAACGATTGTATAANTTGGCCAGAAAAAATGTTGAAGTTGAACGTGAACCAAGTTCTATCAACATATTCGAAATTGAGTTAAATGATTTTATTTCACCTCTGTTGTCATTCAGAGTAAAATGCTCAAAAGGCACTTATATACGTGTTTTAGGCAGTGATATTGCTGAAAAGCTTGGCACAGTGGGACACTTGATTGCCTTAAAGCGGGTCAAAGTCGGTGATTATACGCTCAANGAAACCATCCGGATAAACGAATTGGAAAAANATGGATGTTTTAACAAACCTTGAAAACATTAAAAGCGAAGGTAGATCAATACTAACNATTGGCTCTTTTGATGGTTTGCATAGAGGACATCAAGAAATCGTTAAGAAAGTGGTGTCACAGGCTCAATTGCAGCATCTCCAGTCTGTTGTGATCACTTTTGATCCCCACCCACGCCATATTCTTGATAAAGGCAGTAAGNTATCACTTTTAATTTCACTGGGTAAAAAACTATCCTTGCTAGAAAAATTGCATGTAGATAAGGTTTTGGTAATTCCATTTACAGAAGATTTTTCCAAAATCACGGCTCATGTNTTTATGGAAGAAATTGTCATTAACAATTTTAACCCTGAACATATTATTATTGGCCATGATCATCATTTTGGCCATAAACGAGAAGGATCACCGCAATTCTTAATAGATTACAGCAAGAGCAGAGATTTTACATGTAAAGTCGTTGAAGCAGTAGCTGATGCTGCTGTTATCTTATCCAGTTCACATATCCGCCAGTTAATTAATGAGGGTTTTGTTCGTCGTGCATCGTTTGAATTAGGATGGGTGTATGGCTTTAAAGCAAAAGTTGTTCATGGTGCAGGACGAGGTAAGAAGATGACTTTTCCTACTGCAAACTTTATTCCGATAGAAGAAAACCAGCTTTTTCCTAAAAATGGAGTCTATTTTTGCAGAGGTAGGATTAATAGTAATTCACAATATGGAATGTGTAACTTAGGTGTTCGCCCGACGTTTAATGAAAAGAATTTTGTTGCTGAAATTCACTTTTTTGCGGAAGATATCAATAATCTATATAATCGGGAGATTGAAATAGAATTCCTGGAACGTATTCGTGATGAACAAAAATTTGATAATGNTGACCATTTAGTACAGCAATTGAAAAAAGATAAAAGTTATTGCAATCAATTATTGCAAAAATATTTATAGGAGAAATTATGTCAATAACAAAAGAAGAAAAAAAAGAGATATTAGATCAATTTGGCAAGCATGAAACCGATACCGGTTCTGCTAACACCCAGATTGCATTGCTGACCAAGCGTATCCGTGAACTGACGGAACATGCCAAACAGCATAAAAAAGACCATCATTCACGTCGTGGATTGGTAATGCTAGTATCCAAGAGAAANAAACTAATGAAGTACCTGCGCCGCAGTAATCCTGAAGGTTATGTGAGTTTGGTAAAGGAATTGAAAATAAGAGGATAAGAAAAGAAGATGATAAGTAAAGAAAGAGAAATCGCAGGAAAAACTATGCGATTAGAAACGGGTAAAGTTGCCCGTCAAAGTAATGGTTCCGTAATGGTAACCTATGGGGAAACTGTGATTTTAGCAGCAGTGAATTCGTCAAAAGAACCACGAGAAGACATTGATTATTTCCCNCTGCAAGTGGAATATCGTGAAAAACATTATGCTGGTGGGAAAATCCCTGGCGGTTTTTTCAAAAGGGAAGCAAGACCTGCTGAACATGAGGTATTGACAAGTCGTTTGACTGATCGCCCCATTAGGCCCTTATTTCCAAAAGGATTTAAAAATGAAGTCCAAATCATAATAACTGTTTTACAGAGTGATGGCGAAAATATGGCTGATACGCTTTCAGGTGTGGGAGCATCCGCAGCGTTAATGGCGTCTACCATTCCATGGAATGGTCCTCTTGCAACTGTCCGCGTTGGAAGAAAAGATGGCGAATTCGTTATCAATCCAACTCGTACAGATCTATTGGATTCTAATATAGAAATGATTGTTTCAGGAAATCAGGAAACTGTTGTAATGGTTGAAGGTGAAGCTGAAGGTGCAACCGAAGCTGAAATACTGGATGCTTTAAAACACGCTCATGGCGCAATTAAAGAAATCATAGATCTGCAAAATGAATTGCTATCTGAAATGGATATACAAAAAGTTNAATTTGTTTGCCCTGAACCAGATAAAACGATGGTGGCAGCGATTGATGAAAAAATTGGAAATCAAATTTCTGATATAGTCAATATTGCAGATAAGCATGAAAGATCAGACGCTAAAGATTCAATGAGAGATTCTATTCTTGAAGCATTAGAAGAATCGTTTCCAGAAGAAGAGAAAACAATTATATCCATAATCAGCGATCGCTTTAAAGATGCTTTTCGTGAGCAAGTTCTTGCTACAGGAAAAAGAAGCGATGGTCGATCTTCAACTGAAATTCGACCGATTTCAATTGAGACCGGAATCTTAAACCGTACTCATGGATCGGCCTTATTTACTCGTGGAGAAACACAGGCGCTGGTTGTTACAACTTTGGGATCTAAAAGATCAGAAATGATCATTGACAGCATGGATGAAGATTATAAAAAGAATTATTATCTTCATTACAATTTCCCTCCATATTGTGTGGGTGAAGTTGGACGAATTGGATTTACAAATCGTCGTGAAATTGGTCATGGAAATTTAGCACAGCGNGCAATTAAACCTGTGCTTCCGGATTATGATGATTTTCCATATACAATTCGAATCGTTTCTGAAATAATGGAATCTAACGGATCGTCTTCAATGGCATCTGTTTGTGGAGGCTCATTATCATTGATGAATGCTGGGGCACCATTAAAAAGCCATGTTGCAGGCATTGCAATGGGGTTAATAACGGATGGAAAACGTAATGCAATTTTAAGTGATATCCTTGGCGCCGAAGATCATTTAGGTGATATGGACTTTAAAATTGCCGGTACAGCCGAAGGAATTACTGCGATTCAATTAGATCTGAAAATTGAAGGAGTATCCTTCGAATTGATGAAGCAAGCATTAGAACAAGCTCGTGAAGGTCGTTTGCACATTATAAACTTAATGGATGAAGCATTACCAGAGGCTAATGAAATATCGCAATATGCGCCACGGATTTTTACGATTACTATTAATCCTGAAAAAATCGGTGCATTAATCGGCCCAGGTGGTAAAAACATCAAAAAGATCATTGAAGACACGGAATGTGAAATTAATGTAGATGATGATGGAATTGTAACCATTGCTGGTGCCAATGCCGATAAATGCAATGATGCGATTGAACTCGTAAAAGCGCTCACATTTGAACCTGAAGTGGGTCAGGAATTTGATGGCATTGTTACTCGATTGATGACATTTGGAGCTTTCGTTGAATTCGTTCCAGGACGTGAAGGACTAGTTCATATTTCTGAATTAAACTGGGAACGTACAGAGAAAGTGGAAGATGTGGTAAAATCAGGTGATGATATCCGCGTAAAACTAATCAAAGTTGATGATCAGGGCAGGCTTGATTTCAGCCGTAAAGCCTTACTTCCTAAACCAGAAGGTTATGTAGAGCGTCCTCCTAGGGAATCAAACAGCCGCGGCAGACGCAGTGGTGGCTTCAGAAAAGACCGAAATAGAGGACATCGCAGATAAATGCTCATTGGTGTTCCAAAAGAAATAAAACAAAATGAAAACCGTGTAGCATTGACTCCCGGGATTGCCTTGGATTTGACTCAGCTAGGTCATGATGTCTTAATGGAAAAAACCGCTGGATTATCCAGCGGTTTTTCTGATTCTGATTATGAAGCAGTCAATTGCCGTATCGTTCATTCCCCCAAAGAAATATTTGACAATGTAGAAATGGTGGTAAAAGTTAAAGAACCACAAAAGGAAGAAATAGCCTTGTGTTCTTCTGATTTAACTATGTTCACCTATTTTCATTTTGCTGCTTCTGAAAAATTGACAAAATTATTTTTGGAAACAGGAGCGACAGCTATAGCATATGAAACTATCATGGCAAAAGATGGCAGTTTACCTTTGTTGATACCTATGAGCGAAGTAGCCGGACGTATGTCTGTTCAGGAAGGTGCGAAGTTTCTTGAAAAAGTGAAGGGTGGCAGAGGTATTCTTTTAGGTGGCGTACCTGGTGTGGAACCTGCTAAAGTTACCATTTTAGGCGGTGGAATAGTTGGGACAAATGCTGCCCTTATTGCAGCCGGCCTTGGCGCCAATGTTTTTATTCTGGATGTTAATTTAAACCGACTACGATATTTAGACGAAATTATGCCTAAAAATGTGCGCACGATTTATAGCAATCAGTTCAATATCCGTGAACATTTAAAACAGACAGATTTACTCATTGGCGCTGTTTTGATTCCCGGTGCAAAAGCACCAAAACTAGTCACGCGTGATATGTTGAAATTAATGCGTCCAGGATCAGTCATTGTGGATGTAGCCGTTGACCAGGGCGGTTGTATTGAAACATGCAAACCAACAACGCACGAAGAACCAATTTATGAAGTGGACGATATTATTCATTATTGTGTGACAAACATGCCCGGTGCTGTACCGTATACTTCTACAATAGCTTTAACAAACGCTACTAATCCATACATTCAAAAATTAGCAAATGATGGAATCCTTAATGCTCTGCAAAATGATAGGTCTTTGTTACAAGGATTAAATATAATGAATGGACAGGTAACTCATAAAGGTGTAGCTGACGCATTTGGTTTAAAATATACACAACCAGAAAAGGCTTTAAAGAATTGATTTAAACTCTTTGCACCGACGGTATCTCTGCATTAATTTAAAGTAACGCTTTAAATAGAGATTCCAATGGGATCAACTCCGAAACAGATCAAGAAATTATACTATTCCATAGGGGAAGTAAGCAAGTTAACTAAACTGAAACCTTATGTTCTTCGCTATTGGGAAACTGAATTCAAGCAACTGTCACCCCCAAAAAACAGAGCAGGAAATAGGACATATCGACAAGAAGATATAGAAATTGTTAAAAAAATAAAGGATCTCCTTTATAACAGTAAATATACTATTAAAGGAGCCATAACTTTATTGAATTCCGGAAAAGAGATGGAAGAAACAGTGGATGGACCGTTGGTTAATACGGAAAAAAGATCTGATATTCTAAATAAAGTTAAGCAGGAATTAAAGTCCATTTTGGACTTTATACATAATGGTTAGATCGGAGCGTGGCGTAGCCCGGTAGCGCACTGCAATGGGGTTGCAGGGGTCGCGAGTTCAAATCTCGCCGCTCCGACGAAAAACATCCCGCAAGATCGCGGGATGTTTTATTACATTCCTTATCAAAAATTATCAAATTATTATAAAAATGAATGTATTTATAAATAATCCACGTTTTACTGTCATCAAATTGCCGTTGCTGTCAATTGTAGCATTTGTTTTATTGCTCTTATTAGCAATGCAAGTTTTTCCTGGAGGAACAGAAAAGGATCCTAATACAGTAGGATATATTTTTTCAGAAAATTATATTAGTGATCTAGGCCGTACAGTTTCCACTTCGGGAGCAAGTAACTTATTATCATTTTCCTTCTTTATTCTCGCTTTTGCAATAATGACCTGTGCGTTCTTTTTATACTTTTATGGTACATATTCATTTTATAAGAAAAAGTTTTCTTTAACAGGGAATATGTATAAACTGGGGACGTTTTTTGGCATGTGCAGCAGTTTATGCTTTATAGGTGTAGCATTGACCCCAGCAAATGTGAATTTGAAAGATCATATTATGTTTGCTGAATGGTTATTCAGATTTTTTTTTGGTTCTTCATTATTATATGCTATTGTTTACTATAAGAAAGACAAATCATCGAACTTGTTATCATTAGCACACTTGCTGATTGCTATTGGAACGTTAGTATATATATTATTATCTGATTTCAATTATAACTCGGTATTATTTGCGAATGAATTCAAGGCTGAAGTCATCTCACAAAAATTAATAGTAGGCTTCCTGCTAACAGGTATTACCTTAATTGGATATTGCAACAGACAAAATATTAAACAATAATATGTTTAAACACCTTCTGAACGACCCAAATTTTCTGCCTATAACAATCATTTTCATCGCGTTAGTTTTAGTGGCAATCTGGCAGAAGCTAGATCGATTTTTCATTCCATTAGCGCTCGTATATTCTCTTTATGTGATCATTACTATTGTTATGTCACCAGATCAAAAATCACAGTTTGAATTGCCAATGAAGGAAATCGTGAAAGTACCTGTTGATACATTAAATAAAGTGATAAACAAAAAAGAAAGTGAATTAGTTCGATTAGCCGAGAAAGTACGGTTAGCAGAGGAAGTACGGTTAGCAGAGGAAGTACGGTTAGCTGAAGAAGCTAGATTAGCCGAGGAAGTACGGTTAGCAGAGGCAGTACAGTTAGCTGAAGAAGCCAGATTAGCAGAGGCAGCACGGTTAGCAGAGGCAGCGCGGTTAGCTGAGGAAGCCAGATTAGCCGAGGAAATACGGTTAGTAGAGGCAGCGCGGTTAGCTGAAGAAGCCAGATTAGCCGAG
>PAWC01000048.1 GCA_002713385.1 Fidelibacterota bacterium | reverse complement strand
TTTATTACGCTGTTCTTCCAACTTTAAGGAAGACCAGGCTCGATCCAATTCCCGCTGAAGCAGTTGTACTTCCTCTTCCCAGGTAAAGGGCAATAGATGGACATTTTGCTGATACCATGTATATTGTTCTTTTCCAATCCCGGAGGATCCGGTCTTACCAGTAGCCTGTTCTTCCAGCCAAGCGATAAAATCTTTTGTGGCATCTTGGGCGTTCTCCAATGCGCCTAATAGTCCAGGTTTAACTTTTGATCCTTCTAACATCTCGGTGATCTGATCCAGGTCGCGAGCCTGTTGTTTGAAATTCTCAATTCCGGCAACCCACAAATCTCGGGCATTTCCTGTGAGGTTACCCCGGGCCTGTTCGAGGAGTGTAGGAATAACTTTTAGGTCGTCAGTTAAGCGCTTTTCTTCATCATGCGTCAGAGGGAATTGGTAGGTCCATAATTCCAGTGTGGCGTGGTTTGTGGGGCCTTCATGAGCCGGGACATCGCTTTGGATCATCCAAACCGTCTGGTAATAGGCAGGGTCACGTACCCAGGGTTGCAGCACTCGATAGTTAAAGTCATAGCCATTCATCTCCGCTCTTACGATATACCAATCTACCTGGTGGGGAATGGGCCAATTATCAATTTCNATCTGGGTCANNCGCTTTTCGAGATCCTTAAAAGCCTGGTGTTNNTTATTAAAGCGNTCCGCNGTGTAATCCGGCGCTCCATTAAGTAGCGTTGGGTTTTCAAAGTCCCGCCANTCNTTGAATAGATCTANNAGCGCCGGGTATTCAGCGGGTAGAGGGTAATTNTNCTGNGCATCCATTGAATTGGTTCTCATNAATAAAAGGAAGATTATTAATAATGTTCTTTTCATTGTCCAAATTTANTNTTTTAACCAGCCATTAATGTTTCATTATGGTTGAATCTCTAAAAGACTCAATTTACCCAGTAACAAATTTGCAATNCACCTGATATGAATTTCGGCTGAAGGTAGAAGCTTTACATCATCCATATCATTTTGTTTTACAAGAAGTTCTATTTCTGTACAACCTAAAATACACGCGTTGGTATTATTACTAATTAATTTGTTTATAATATTGANAATACATTTNNTTGAATCATCTTTAAAAATATTATAAGATAATTCATTACAAATAATATCATAAATTTTAATTCTATCTTCAACACTATCAGGAACNATGGTCTTAATACCATGAAGTTCTAAACGTGAAATTAGGTAATTTTCTTCCATTGTTGGTTTAGTCCCCACAAGACCAACATTAACATAAGAATTTTTTTTCAACTCCCTAGCTATACAATCCGCAATATGAATTATGTTTAATGTTGGGTACTTCTGCTTAACATCTTCAAAACATATGTGTCCAGTATTCGAGGCGATTGCAAGATAATTGCAGCCAGAATCAACCAATTTTTTTACCCCTTNCATCAAATGATTCGANACCTTATCAAATTGNCGTTTTTCAAGAAGATGTACATATTTGTCACAGTNTACTGATNCAAAAACCAGGTTCGGGTTAGGAGATAGAGAATATATCGGCTTTCTANTTCGCATGAANTATTCATTAATACGNTTATAATAATCCAATCCAGTTACGTATGATATACCAGTTAGAACACCTAAGTGAATATTATCTGCCATTTTTTTCCAATTTTCATTCATTTAGCTAACAAAATTCAACCCAATTACCNTTGTTACTTTTTACATATTTATCANANATAAAAAAAGCNGTAGCNATATCTTCCACNGCTAANCCTAACGATTTAAANAGAGTTATATCATTANTATTATTTCTTCCTTTTTTTTGCTTNGTTAATATTTCTCCTAGTGTTCCAATAATNTGATTATCATCAATTGTACCTTCTTGTTTCGCNATTAGAAAATCACCTGATTCATTAATAGTAGATTCTATTTTATCAACGTAAAGTTTTGATAATTTCACAGCAGATCCATCTAATTCTCTTGTATTGCAAACACTTGAGCCTACTGCATTGATATGTACTCCTTGCATTAAATACTTCCCATGTAAAATGGGTTCTACCGCTGCAGTCGTTGTGCAAATAATATCTGCATTATAGATGGCCTCATTTACTGTATCAAAAGGACGAAAGGGAATAGCATATTTCTTTCTTTGTTCTTCAACAAGTCTTTTTGCATTTTTTTTGTTTTTACTCCATACCCTTATCTCTTCGAGATTTAGTATTGTAGTCATGGCTTCGATATGTGTTCTGGCTTGAATCCCTGAACCCAAAATTGCCAAAATTTTACTATTCTTTTTCGCTAATATTCTTGTTGCAAGTCCACTGACAGCAGCCGTACGAATTGCAGTAATTTGACCTGCNTCCATAATTGCNAGAGGTGTACCNTTAAGTGCATTAAATAACGTAACCGATCCTTGATGAGATTCTAATCCAATATTCGCATTTTCAGGATAAACACTTACAGATTTTATACCCATAATATCCTGTTTATTCACATATCCCGGCATCATACTTANTAATCCATTTTCNCCTGGAATTAGCATAGCACTTCTCAGAGGATTAAAAGCTTGGTCTTCTTCTAACTGGATAAATATATTTTCCATTATAGTGATACATTCTTCCATAGTTATGGAATCCATTATCTCTCGTTTATTTACGATCAATACTTTCAAAAGATTAAAAATATATGATTATATAGGTACTAATGGTTAGGGTAAATCCAGATAAAGAATTTTTTATTAATTATTATCTGGTTCCGCCAAACCTCTTGTAAATCCCGCTTGATTTTCAGCATCACCTAGATAACCCTTTTTTAAATTCTTCTTTCCATAATAATCCCAATAAGTTGCTGTCCCACGAGGATGTGTAAGATCTACCGATACACCATCCTTAAAGACCATATTAACCTTTCTAATATTGGAAATATTTTCTAAAGGATTATCTTTTAACACTACCAAATCTGCCAACTTGTTTTCTTCTACAGTACCTAGTTTATCCAATACACCACACATTTCAGCAGGATTACGTGTCGCTGCAATCAAAGCATCCATTTCACTTACTCCAGAGAGAACAAATTGTTCAATCTCTAAAATGCCAATTTCTCCGATTGGTGTTGAATCAGATGCTATCACTACTTTAACTCCAGCATCAACGGCTTTCTTTAACGCATTTCTTTGGTGCTCTGCATGGGCTTGGGATCGTTCATCAGCATATGCAACTAACACCCTACCATTAACAACCTCCTGATTATAAGAAAAACCCAGTTTTGACAATCTTGCCTCACGTTCTTTAATATATGCATCACTGAGGTTGCAGATTATTGTTGGACTATAATAGACGCCTTTTTCAGCCATTAGTTTAATAGTTTTATCTGTTAGACCATATCCATGCTCAATACAGTCAATTCCTGCTAGTACAGATCGATAGGTGGCCGGCTCTCTTGAATGACTTGTGATTTTCCTACCTAAGCTATGTGTAGTCTCAATAGCAGCTTCAAGTTCATCGGGTAACATTTCTACATCTACAATTTTTATCCAGTCTACACCATTCTGAATTCTTTGGCGAACTGCTTTTCTAATTTCAAATACACCATCAGATCCAAATTCAACATCGCCTCGGTGGCCTCCTGTCACAGTTACCGCGTTTCCACTAGCAAAGATACGTGGACCCATAAAATAACCCTGAGAAAATGCATCTCGCCAAGCAATATCTATATAATCTCTTTCCCCCACAGAACGAATACTAGTAAACCCATGTCTGATTCCATCCATCGCATTTAATCCAGCACGTATAGTAGCAGAGGCTATAGATTCATTATCTTGAATATGATTTGGATCCGGTAATAAGGCAGTGAGGTGCATATGCACATTCCAGAACCCAGGTAAAACATACCCTCCTTTAAGATCAATCACCTTAGATTCTTTATCTCCTCTTTTGGGCTTATATTTTCCACTTCTGATTTCTTTAATTTTATTTCCTGCAATATTAATCGTCATATTTTTCATCAAGCTTGAACCAGTACAACTGATAATATTGCAGTTGGTTAATATAGTATTTTGATGTTGAATTATATCATTTTGTTTGCTTCCCACTTTTAATGGTAAAATGAAAATAATAATAAGTATTACGAAACTTGAATAGTTGAATAGTCTACGCATAATTGATACCCGTTTTGAATATGATTAATTAAATGATAATATAAATTTTAGCAATATAGTTCTAATGCATATACTGTCCCCCATTAGCGTAAAAATTTGCACCGGTACTAAATTTTGCATCAATCATACTTTGAACCATATGAATGATGTCCTCAAATTCACCTAATCGCCCCATTGGTAGAGTCGCGAGCTCTTTTTGTAATCCTTCATCTGTTTCCAAGTAATAGCGGTCAATAACCTCTCTTGTTTTTACAGATCCTGGAACTAGGCAATTAACCCTTATACGCGGTGCAAGTTCAAGTGCCATACATTTTGTCAGCGCAAAAATTGCTCCTTTAGCACTACAGAAATTTGCACCATTTTTTCGACCAATCTGTCCACAAGCAGCACCAATATTAATTATTAACCCTTCGCGGTCAGGATTATGGGCAATATATTCTTGTCCACAAACAAAATGACCTTTTAAATGGGCTGCAATTACGCTGTCCCACATTTCATCAGTTATTTCCGAAAAAGGTGCATCCCTATTAATTCCTGCAAAGTTCATCAAAATGTCAACACGGCCAAACTTTTCTATTGCGCCATCAAACATACCTTTTACTTGTTCTCGATTCGCAACATCTGCCTGAAATACAAATACCTTATCTTCATTCGCTAGTTCAGGATTATTACTATGCAACTGTTCCAAGTCCTTATCAAAAAAGTAGTTGAGCACCAATCGAAATCCATTCGAAATAAAGTGTTTAGCTAATTCCAATCCTAGACCGGTTGATCCACCGGTGATGACCATTACTCTTTCTTCATTCATATTGATAATCTCCAATTAATCATTTTTTAATTAGTTAATTTTTATTTTGTACGCTTCTAATGCATCTTCATCAATTTCAACACCATAACCAGGTCCGGATGGCACCTCTAGATATCCATCAATGGCCTTTAATGGCTTTTTCAAGATTGTACCATTGACCTGTGTCAGCTCAGTGAACTCGCTGGCAAGAGGATGAATTCGCATTGATGCAGCTAAGTGAATTTTTGCCACCGCGGAAATTCCAGGTTCTAATTCCGTGCCAGCGATGCATGGTAAGCCCAAGGCCTCAGCCACGTTTTCTACCTTTTTTCCCTGATGAAGACCGGATGTTTTCGCAATCTTAAGATTCAGTAAATCGCAGGCATTATAATCATGAAGCTTCACTGCATCCTGTGGCGTCCAAATACTTTCATCCGCCATTAGAGGTATACCAATATTTTTTCTTATATGAGCCATTCCCTTATAGTCCCAAGATGGAATTGGCTGCTCTAAAAGCTGCAAGTTGCAATCCTCTACCTCTCTCATAATACTGATTGTGCTAATAGTATCCCAGGCTGCATTCGGATCTAATCGTAAGGCAATATCTGGTCCAACGGCATCTCGAACTGTTTTTATTCGGGCGATATCCAGTTCTTTTTCATTTGAACCCTTTATTTTTATGACATTAATGCCCATTTCTAAAACCTTCTCGGCACTTTCAGCCATTATCGCAGGTTTATCTATACCAATTTCACTTGCAACAGGTATTTTATCACGAAATTTCCCACCAAGCACCTGGTATACCGGAATATTTAACGCTTTTCCCACAAGATCATGAAGTGCAAGATCAATACCTTCTTTCACACAGGTAATTCTTGCTAATTCCTGATCGAGGATTTTCATAATTCTATTTATATTGAACGGGTCTTCTCCAATAATCTTAGGAGCTGCATAATTCATTATCATAGCATGTATGGATTCAAAAGATTCACCATAAAATTCAGGTTCCCAAGCGCATGCTTCTCCAAAACCAATAATTCCATCATCCGTATACAATTTTATTAATACAGCATTTGAATGAGTAAAGGATGTATAAGCATCTGCAAAACCTTTCACTGGTATGCCATAAGGAATTGATTCTAATTTTACAATTTTCATGATGGTCCGACTCCATGTATTACAGTTCTCATCCAGTCTGCGGTATTATGGAAATTAGCAACCACACTACCCGGCGGCACCAATTCATCACATGCTTGTCTGGTTTTTTCATCTAGCTGCATCTCAAGAATAGGTAATAATGGTTCTAACTGTTTTACCGTCCTAGGCCCTATAAGCGGTGCAGTAATACCTTGCTGATCTTTGCACCAGAGAATAGCCAACTGCGCTGGCGTTAAATCAAGTTCTTTGGCAATCTTAGAAAAAGCCCTACCAACCTCAATACCTTTTTCCGTAACTCTGTCAGCGTAAAATCCTCCTCGCAATGCAGCCCGTGAGCCCTTAGGAAATTTGTCTGGGTCATCATATCTACCTGCAAGTACACCCATCGCCATTGGAGCCCATGTAATAATCCCAATACCATATTTTTCACAAACTGGAATCAATTCGTTTTCAATTCTCCTATCCAATAAATTATAAGGGGGTTGCTCTGAAACAAAACGAACATACCCCTTCATTTCACTTACCAAAACTGCTTCTACTACAGCCCACGCTGGGTGAGTAGAACAACCAATATATCTTACTTTTCCTTGAGTGACTAAATCATCTAATGCTCTTAATGTTTCATCAATAGGTAAATCAGGTGATTGACGGTGTAATTGATACAAATCAATATAATCAGTTTGTAATCTTTTTAATGAATTCTCGCATGCCTTAATAATATTTAGTCTTGTGTGGCCGTGTTGATTTGGTCCTAGAGAAGGATCATACTCTTCCAAGGTAAATCCTGGCCTCCTTTGCCCATGGTCAACCTTCGTAGCAATCAATACATTTTGTCTTTGTCCACTTTCCTTAAGTATTTTACCTATAATCCGCTCACCTTCACCATCTGCATAAACATCACCTGTGTCAATAAGATTAATCCCAGCACCTATCGACTTCTTCAATATATTTTCACATTCATCTGCAGGGGTTGGATCCATAAAATTATCTGTCCCCAACGCTAAACTTGAGACTTGTATACCACTTCTTCCTAGCCTACGGTATTCCATTACAATCCTCTACTTTCTATAATTGTACTTATCTTTTGTAGAATTATATCCATGAAAATTATTAGATGAAACCTAATAAACGAGGCAAAAACAATGTTATTTCAGGAAACATCGTAATTATAATTAGAGTGAAGATTAAAAATATCAAAAAAGGCAATAAAGGTTTTACTACTGACCCGATCGGAGTCTTACTTATGCCACATGCAACAAATAGACAAATACCGACTGGTGGTGTAATCATACCAATTCCAACATTTGCAGCCACCAAGATACCTAAGTGTATTGGTTCCATTCCTAATGAAACCGCTACTGGTAAAAATATTGGCATCAATACAATTATTGCAGGTAACGCATCCATGACCATCCCGAGCATAATAAATACAATATGAACGAGAATAATAAATAATATCCAATTATCTGCATAGGACACTATTAATCGTGCAAGAGCATGTGGAATACGTTCAAAAGTTAAGATAAATGAAAACATGGAAGCTGTAGCAAGAACCAATAGCACTACCCCAGATAAGGCAGAAGTATTTAATAATACTTTTGGAATATCTTTTATTGTTAGTTCTTTATAGATAAAGAATGAAACGATAAAACCATACACAACAGCAACTGATGCTGCTTCAGTTGGAGTAAAAATTCCTCCATAAATACCTCCAAGAATGATTGCAATCATTAAGATGGGTAAAATCCCGTCTTTTAACACGCGAGCTTTGACTAATAATGATGTTTTTTCTGCCAAAGGCAGATTCATTTTTCTTGAGAAGAAGTAAGCCAAAATCATTATTGCAACGCCATTTACAATTGCAGGAAATATTCCTGCAGCAAAAAGTCCTCCTATTGAAATGTTAGCAATAACTCCAATAATTATAAGATCAATCGCAGGGGGAACAAGAGTTGAAACACCACCAGCGGCAGCTAAAACTGCCGTAGCAAACTCTGGAGGATATTTTAATTTCTTCATAGCAGGAATTGCAACAGAACCAATAGCAGCAGTATTTGCGCTAGGGGATCCCGATATTCCAGACATGAGCAAGGCTGAAAAAATTACTACCATAGCAAGCCCACCATAGATTCGACCAACAAAAATCAGTGCCAATGCAATAATTCTTTTTGCAAGCCCCCCACTTGACATCAATTGTCCAGCTAGAACAAATAAGGGAATTGCAAGAAGAGGGAAAGAATCAAGGCCGTATAAAAATTTTTGCGGCATCATTATTAATATATCAGGTGATACATATAACATACCAACAAACGCAGATATTCCAAGAGCCATACCAACTGGTACGGAAATGACCATGGAAAAAATCAATGTAAAGAATACTAACCAGCCCATCTTTATAGTTTATTCTTTTGAAGCATTAGTATCATATTCTGAATAATATAATAGACCATTAATGTTCCACCTACTGCAGCAGAAGAATAGGGAATGGCCATCGATAAACCAGTCCCTGGTCCTACTTGATCAATTACACTTAGTGTATATTCGATTGATTTCCATACAAAAATGGATGAGAATAAAATCATTAATACATTAACCGCTGTAATAATTATAATACGGTATTTTTTCTGAAATCTATCAACTAAGAAAGTTAATGCAAAATGTGATTTTGATTTAAAACCATGCGCAATAGAAAGAGCAGCCAACCACAAAAAAATATATCGAGCTAATTCTTCAGTCCAAGCAAGCGAAAACTGAAAAACATATCGAAATAATACCTGAATAAAAGTTATTGCAACAATTGAGACTAGTAGAAAACATAAAATAAGTTCTAATGGCTGTAAACTAATTTTGTTATTTGAATTCATTCTTGAGGCAACCTAATAAAATATTATTTTTCTCTTGGTGATACTATTTGATTGATTAAAGACATTCCACCAACTTCTTCCGCATGTTTTTCATATACTACTTCGGCTTTTTCTTTAAATAATTTTTTATCAACAGCATTAAATACTAAGCCTTTTTCTTTCAGTTCAGTCAATGCATCTTTAGTCTTTTCTTCCATAGCATTACGTTGTGCCATTATGGATTCCTTACCAGCTTTAATCAATGCTTCCTTAATATCTATCGGTAATTTATCCAGCTGTTTATTACTAAATATAAGAGCTACTGATAAATAAAGGTGCTCTGTATATGAAACATATTTGGTGACTTCATAAAATTTTTCTACCAATAAATCTATATGATCGCATTCTGCCCCATCCAAAACTCCCTGCTGAATTGCGGAATAAAGTTCGCCGAAGGACATGTTCGTTGCTTGGGCGCCAAACGCATTAAAAGTGTCTAATACTATTGAGCTTCCAATAACGCGAATCTTCATACCCTCGAGATCCTTGGGGGTATAAATAGGCTTTTCAGAGTTCCATGTATTTCGAATGCCTGAAAACCACCAGCCTAAGACAATACAATCAAGCTTCTGTTCAATTTTTTTAGCTATTTCATCGCCAATTGGGCCATCCAATACTTCATAAAAATGACCCAAACTATCAAAGATGAATGGTAGGTTGAATAAATCTACTTCAGGTACGAATCTACTGAGACCACCACTACTCGCNGGTGTAGATCCTATAACACCTAATTTGACCATTTCAATTGCCTCTTCTTCACTTGCAATTTGACTGGACGGAAAGATCTCTAATTTCGCACGGCCATTAGTTTCTTTTTCTAAGATTTCAGATATTTTTTCAAAACCTGCTTGATGTGGATGCTGATCACTTCCATTGTGGGAAACTTTTATTACAATTTTTTCATTATTTTCTGACCAACAACCAATAAAGATTACTAAAAAATATATAATGATTATTACCCTTAATGAATTGCGTATCATACTGATATTAATATGCACCCCTAATTAATTCTTCCTCGCGTGGAATATAATCTATCATTCCAAATTTTGGTTTAGAAATATTCTGTGTTTTTAAAGAAATAATGATAAATAAGAAAAATATTATTAAAGGGGTCAAAAGTGTGTCTAATCCTCTCAATGAATCTGGAATTATCAAATACAACGTTAAGCGTAATATTGCCCCAAANATTATAGAACTAATAGCTGCAATAGTATTGGCCTTTTTCCAATATATGCCAAGCAGAAGGGGTACAAAACAACCCGCAAGTACAATATCAAAAGCGAGTATTAGTAAAATACCTGGTTTGGGATGATAATAGGCAATGGTGCTAGCAAAGACCATGGTTGGTATCGCGATTAATCTTGCAAGGTGTAAAATTTTTTTGTTGTTTTTGATACCGCTGGAATACTTCTGAATTAAGTTACGGGTAATAATGTTGGATAAGTCTAAAATAACTCCAGCTGCAGTAGACATACTGGCGCCAATTATACCTAAAATGAGAAGTATTCCAACCATTTCCGGCACATTATTTAAAGCAATATCAACTAGTAAATTCTTATTTCCCAGTTTATCAAGGTGAAATGCATACAATCCGATTAATGCGGTTGGTATGCCGACCAGTAAAGTTAGAATGCCGCCAAAGTAACATCCTTTTTGAGCAGACTGAGGTGACTTTGATGAAATGACCCTTTGAATAAAATCAATTGCAACAATGTCCCCTAGAGCCATAGAAACAATAGCAGCCCAATTAGCCAATGATCCATTCTTAACTTTAACCAAACCGTCTAAATTTTTATATGTATCCGGTACTTGAGACATCATATTTGCCCAACCATATTCAGTNGTTAACCAAAAGAATGATAATAAAATACCAATAATAAATACAAATACTTGAAATACACTGGTGGAAANCGAAGCAATAAAGCCCCCAGTTGTTGCATACATCAAAATGATGATTGCAATAGAAATAAGCATGAATAAATAAGAAACATTGAATATTAGACTAAATAATAAACCCAGCCCAGCTAAGTTACCTGCAATTAAAATTATATTACTGAACAGCATGCTGATTGATGCAGCTGTTTCCGTGTGTTTATCGTAACGGCGATTATAGAAATCGGGCAAAGTCATTAAATTCATTCTATGGATTGGCCTTGCAAAAAAGAAGCCTGTAATGAATAAGCAAATTCCTAAACCTATTGGAATACTTGCACCTGACCAAAAACCAGCCTCATAACTCATGGCTGCGCTACCCATCGACCCATTTGCATCAAATGCTTGAGCACAAAGTGTTATACCAACCACCCAGGCAGGCATTATCGCACCTGCTTTATAGTAGTTTATTGCTCTTCCTTTTATCTTAAAAAAAGACCAAAACCCAATTAAAATCGTAATGGTTACAAATAATATGACTGCTATTTGAATTGTTAANATTTAATGGTTCAGGTAATATAATTTNTATAGATTAATCAAAGTGAGTGAATTAAGATTAAATCATATATTTTAATCTAGTCTTTCCGAGGTAGTAATTCATCTCGCATCGCAGTGTGATAAACAAAGGTTGCGATTATTGCTGCATTCCGTTTTAAGCTGTCTTTTGTCACTAAATCAATAATATCTAGATTAGTATGAATTTGATGGGTAAAATAGTGCATCGGGTCCTGAATCCACTCAAAAGCTGGAATATTCAATGCATCAAACGGTACATGGTCAGTGCAACAAGCGTTTTCAACAGATACCGTCTTTGCACCGATATCGTAAAAAGGTGAGAGATAATCTTCAAAAATCGGTCTCAATGCTGGATTCCCTTGTAGAAATATTCCACGAATATTGTGGCCATTATTATCATGGTTAAAATATGCGGATATCTTAGAATGTTCTTTTCCTTTTGTACCGTTAACTATATCGCCAACATACTTTTCACAATAATCCAAGGAACCGTTTAACCCTTGTTCTTCTCCACCCCATAAAGCAATACGTATAGTTCTCCGTGGTTTTATATCTATTTTCTTTAAGATTCTTATAACCTCCATTAAAGTCGCACACCCCTGCCCGTTATCAGCGGCTCCAGTCCCACTGTGATATGAATCATAATGACCACCAATTAATACAATTTGATCTTTTAATTCTTCATCTACTCCGGGTATTTCACCAAAAATATTTACATGATTGTCACTTACATCTTTGAAATTAGCATTTAATTGCAAACTGAGTTGAGGTTCAAGGCCTTTTCTGATCATGTCAGATATTAATCGGTGATCCTCCTTGCCAATAACAAAATGTGGTACGGGCCTTAGGTCCCCTTGTTTATGATAAGGTAATTGTCTTGCATAAATAATTCCATTATTTGAAGCACTTCCAGTAATTACCGCTGCAACTTTTTCTTTCAACAAAAACGATTGAATAAGATCCGTTTCCTTTTTATCAGAAACACGACGTTTTAATGATTCAGTGAATGGCTCAAGACCAGAATTATCTAAACCATCAGGATTATTAGGCATATTATGACTTGCTGATGCTGCCAGAATCTCATCAGTAAATGGACCAGTACGTACATCATCTCGATCTCCAACTATAGGACTTAATATTATTCTACCTCGCAGCTTTCCGCTGTATTTATTCAATTCTTCTAAATTATCATGATCAAGTAAAATTGGGACTCCCTTTATTTTCCCCTTTGTTTTTGTTACCCAGGCATATGGAAGGCCATTAATTTTTAGATACCTTGGTTTAAGNAACTCGATTGAAAATGANTTTATTGACCAATTCCTGAAATCATCGCTGTATGATTCAAAGTGAACGTTTTCAACTCCCCAAGACTCCAATTGTTGTTTCGCCCAAATCGCAGCATCCATATATTGTTTTGATCCCGATAGTCTAGGGCCATATACACTGGTAATATGATCCAAAATATCGTATGCCTGAGAATTGCTGTTACTCTCCTCCTTTATTTTATTAACAATTTTATAATCCAGTTCACTTTGGGCATACATTATTAATGAAGTAAAATAAATTAGAAGGATGGAAAATTTAATAGGATAATATACAGGGTAAATCATTGAAAATATTTTCAATGATTACTCAACAGTAATTAAAAAAACACCGCCACCGGAAGTATATCCATATTNCCCGCCTGCTTCTATAGAATCTAGATATTTGATCTCAATTATATCCATTGCCGGNATTGTACGTAACCTGTTTTTATAACCCNCTCGAGAGCCATTTATNAATACCAATGCATCCATTCCNTCAGAAAATCCAACGTGTCTACGTTGATCCCTTGTTAATAGATTAGGACGTAAATATTCTAATATTTCCCATGCAGTATCTGCCTGAGGTACCGACCTAATTTCTTCTTTTGTTATACGGTATCTATCTCGTCTCTGGTCATCAAGGTTTGGCGGAAAACATCCGGAAGTACTATATAACACTAGAATGAAAAACAGGAAATATTTAAAAGAATACGATCGATTATAAACTGTCAAGTTAATAACCCGCTATACTTAACAGAAGTTAAGCAAGGATAGAAATTTGAGGACTCAAATAATCTGAAAAACAATATAGATCTAATT